>NZ_JBHNYX010000059.1:0-22402 GCF_054960505.1 Alteromonas sp. G4i13
CCACAATGGAACGATTGTGCTCGACTCATTTCAAATTGCATTATTTATTATAATTCCGCGTTACTATCGGCATTTTTACAAATCCAAGAGAGGAACGGTAGGCAAGATGTGGTTGATGTTATTTCTCGGCTTTCACCTGTTGCTTGGCAACACATTAATCTAAATGGGGAATATGCCTTTAATAAAGACCGCAAAGAAATCGACTTAGCTGGTTTACTTAGTGATGTAGAATCAATAAGTTAAAGAATGCCATCTGTTTGTATTTCTAATTCAAAAGGTACTGCGCATCAAAGTGCCATTAAAAATTGGAGGTGTTGATATTCTATATGCTTGATATATACAAGCTAACATTGATAGAAAACAGATAAGCTAACAAGTTTTTAGTCGAGCCATGAACTGTTCTATAATTGTTCTAATTGCAAAACTCTTCAATTTGGTTTGTTACTAGATTTAAAAATACTTTTCTATGCTCGATTTTAGTAAGTAGCAGCTTTTGGATGTCTTCAGGAACTTTTCTTTCTCCTGCATCTATTGCCATTAGTAATGGCTTGATATCAACTACAAGAAGACCTGCCGCCCTTGCTGCTCGAATGAACTTTAATCTCTTTAATGCACATAAGCCGTAAAGTGAATGGCCTGACTTAGTTTTTTCTTCGCAGTGTACTAAGTTCTCAAGAACATAATTTCTTACCGTATGGACAGATGTTTGTGCAGCTAGTGCCAGTTGAGAAATACTCAAAGGAAAATCCAACGCATCATCATCACTACTAATGAACTTATTGATGTCAGGTATCTCTGTCAAAAAACTGACTTCACCAACAGGAATGTTTTCAACCTTAGATTTAATCATGATTTAGCATGCTTCCAATTTGTGTTGTTAATGGAATGCCTTAAGATATCTTGATTACATTCAATCAATTGGCACTCCATTAACATTTCTGTAAGTACATTACCGTTAAATGATTACCCTGCGCAGCAAGATAGCTCTTTAACGTCTTTGCTAAAGGTTTGAGCGCATAACTTCAATCCTTCAACCATCGTCAAATACGGAAATAGTTGACCTGCCAATTCTTCGACTGTCATTTTATTATGAATAGCAAGAGCCGCACTTTGAATCAGTTCTCCGCCTTCATGGGCTAAAATTTGTGCGCCTATCAGTTTTCCCGTGGATTCTTCAGCTACCAACTTGATAAAACCATCCGTTTCAAAATTTGCTAAAGCTCTTGGTACGTTTTCCATATCAAGTACACGACTTATCGTATTTATTCCTACCGCTGAAGCTTGTACTTCGGTTAGACCTACCGTAGCAACTTGTGGGTCGGTGAATATAACAGCAGGCATGGTAGATAAGTCGAGTTGCGCATTTCCACCTGTCATATTAATTCCAGCCCTACTTCCGGCAGCAGCAGCAACATAAACAAATTGTGGCATATTGGAGCAATCTCCAGCGGCATAAATGTTAGCTGTTGATGTTTCCATCATACTATTAACAACAATGGCACCACTTTTATCTGTTTCAACACCAACATTTTCTAAACCAAGCTTTCCAGTATTTGCATGGCGACCCGTAGAGATAAGCAATTTTTCAGCGATTAATGTTCCTTCGTTAGTTTCCAATGAAAAACCATTGCTATCATAAGAAACATGACTTGCTTGCGTATTATTAAGTACCCTAATACCTTCTTTTTCAAAGCACTCTGCCAGTTTTTCACCTAATAACGGATCTTCAGCATATAAAAGGGTATGTCTGGCTAGAATTGTCACACGGCTACCTAAACGGGCATAAGCTTGCGCAATTTCCAGAGCAACAACGGAGGAGCCGATGACAACTAGACTACTCGGTAACTCTTCTGCAAATAAGGCTTCTGTTGATGTCCAATAAGGTGTATCAACTAAACCCTTAATTGGCGGAATGCTTGGTGTAGAGCCTGTTGCAATTAAAATGCGATCTGCAACCAGCTCTTCTTCACTACCATCAGACTTGTGAACTAGCAAGGTATTTTGATTTTTAAAACGTGCATAACCTTTAAGTAAAGATAGCGCGGGATTACTCTCTAAAATACGTTGATATTTAGCATCGCGTAGTTCTTCGACGCGAGCGTTTTGCTGATGTGCTAATAAGGAGCGGCTAAGTTGTGGCTGAATATTTTCTAAACCATCAAACGGGTTAGTACGTTGCTGATGCGCTAATTGCGCAGCACGGATCAATATTTTTGAAGGAACACAGCCGACATTTACACAGCAACCTCCGATTACATCGGCTCCTTCAATGATAGTAACTCTTGCTCCGCCTTCTGCTGCTTTAATCGCACTGGCAAAGGCCCCTGAACCACTACCAATAATGGCTACATGTAATTGTTCTGGCTGGATGTCATTTGACGAGCAACAACTATTCGTTGACATATTTTATTCCTCTAAAAAAGTTAAGCGGTACAAGTTTCATCATCACAGCGTTTATTCGCAGGAGAAACCATGCCCCAAATTGATACAGCAACCATTAGTCCTAGCCCCGTATAAGTAACGTATGAACTCCACCCGTACTGGAACCAAGGGTATAAAGAGAGTAAAACCAAAATGGGGCCAATTGAACCGATAAAACTACGGTACCATTGACGATGGCTAAACCAGCCTAAGATATTCATTGCCAGCGCTAATACTGCAAACAGTGGTAACAACGTATTGATAAATACCCCTTCCCACTGACTAAGAAATCCCATCCCAATTGCCGCACCAAGACTAGCTATCGCGGGAAAACACATGGCGCATCCCATTGCCGAAACAAGTGCACCTATAGAGCCTGCTTTATCTCCGATACGCGTAACTAGTTCTAAGGGGCTAAACATTACTTATTTTCACTTTTTAAATTTGAAGGGTAGCCAGCGTTGGTAGTCGCTGCAATTAATGCATTGATGTTGGTTTTAGTGTCATCAAAAGAAACAACAGCTAGCTTAGGCTTGTAGGTAACTTTCGCATTTTCAACGCCATCAACATTTTCTAATGACTTTTTAACTGTGATTGGACATGTCGCACAGTTCATCGTTGGCACTTCCAGTGTAACTGTTTTTACTTCAGCAAAAGCACCAAAACTAGAAAGTGAAAGCAGTGCGGTTAATAATAATTTTTTCATAATTAGCTCCAAATTTTAAAATGTTATAAATTTCTTGATCTGTATATTAAGCAAACAAAAGTATCCAATAATTACTGGTCACTAAAATTGTCGCAACTATAGCGCTCAGCCAGAAAATGACTTTTCGTTGTTGCTGTTTCTTAGGAATTGCACAGGCCGTTCCCGGCTCACACTCTTCTACAGGACGGTAAATTTTCCAACCTGAGTAGCCAAACAACAACACTACAAATGCGATAAATAATGGCCTATAGGGTTCAAATGCAGTTAAATTACCAATCCATGAGCCACTTACCCCAAGTAATAACAGGAGCAAAGGACCTACACAGCATACGCCTGCGCCTAATGCTGCTATGATGCCTCCTATCATTGGAAGGTTTGATTTTTTTTGATTCATATAGATACCTCATTAAGTGATAATGCAAGTGTATTGCATGTACCTAAGTACGGAGTCAAGGGTGATTTATAAAAAATTTATCTTTGATAATCTGCTACGACAGATACGGGGAATAAGCTAACTTGAATTAAGGCGCAGAAGTAAAATTGGATATGCTGTTTTAGTGGGAAATGGTAGTTAAGTGAATCATTTACTTCGGTTGCAACGAATCAATTATTGGGCAGTGGCTATCGTCATCATTATTTTGGCATTGTCCTAAATGTTCTTCCAAAGCGTGTTCTAACAACAACAAGTCAGCCATCTTTTTTTGTACTGCGATCAGTTTTTTATTAGCTAATTCTTGTACTTTACTACATGGACTATCGTTTAACGCAAGTAACCCTTCAATCTCATTTAGCGTAAAACCTAATTCTTGAGAACGCTTGATAAAATGTATTCTATTTACCGTTTCTTTCGGGTAATGTCTATAGCCCTGCATAGGCTTTGGTGGTTGTTTAATTAAGCCTTTGCGTTCATAAAAGCGAATTGTTTCGACATTTACACTCAGTTCTTTAGCCAACATACTTATGGTTCGTTTAGACACGTTATCAATTACCTTACTGACTTTTTGTTTACTTACTTTATATCTAATTAAAGTGACCATCAATGAATACCAGTTTAAACATCGCTAATTGATTTTGTTTTTTCTTCTATTAAATAAGTAAAGTTACCGTTGTTACAACAATATTAAACCACAACAATGTATGGTTTATCCTTTTTCATTATCAAAGTCCAAATTAGTGTTATTACATGCAGTTCTACATGAGTACACCCTAAAGATACTGTTAATATATCACAGGCAATTACGTAATGACACCACTTAAATAAACCTATATGATATGACACCATCTAAATAGACCTAATTAGGCAAAAATGTTCATAAGAGCATATTTACGAGCATCAACTTCTGAGCAAGATGCAAATAGAGCAAAAAGCTCATTAAAAAAATTCGTTTCTGGCTTCAGCAAACGAATTGCTTCTTTTTATATAGAAAATAAATCTGGTAATTCTTTAGATAGACCAGAGCTAATTCGTTTATTGGATGAATCAGAGTCCGGTGATGTTTTGTTAGTTGAATCAATCGATCGTTTAACAAGGCTAAGCCCTGATGATTGGAAAACTCTTGTAGCCTCAATAAATGAAAAAGGAATTAGTGTTGTTAGTTTAGATCTACCAACCAGTCATTTAACATTTGGCAGTTTTCCAAGTGATGATTTTATGAGATCAATACTTAGTGCTATTAATAATATGCTGTTAGAAATATTAGCGGCCAGTGCATATAAAGAATATCGAGAACGTGAACGTAAGCAAAAAGAAGGTATTGTAAAAGCACAGCAAAAGGGACTTTATCACGGTCGTCAGCCTGATTTAGAGGCTCATGATAGGATTGCCTCGTTTACTGAAGCTGGATTTAGTATTAATAAAACGGCTGAAGCAGTTGGAGTTAGTCGAAGTACGGTAATTAGAGTTAGAAAAAAGCTTAAAAACTTAGACTAAGGTTAATTTCGAGGGGATGGGCGCAAAACCCCTTAGAGCAACCTGTCGGACCTAATTGCATCGTGATTTGAATTTGACAGGTTGAGTCCAGACTAATCCAGCTAAGAACATAAGTCTCGGAGCTAATCTAGCTTCTCTCGCTTTTTGAATTCTAGAACGTTGCCTGTTGCCCCCGTTGTTTCCACATCGATCATTAACTCAATATGCTTGCATTCTTCAGGCATATGTTCCCACATAGCAACGGTCATTTGGTGCATTCTCACGGCTTGAGACTTTAAGCGTTTTTTATAATCTCCAAGCTTTTCTTCTTTCTTCTCAATTTCTCTCTTAAGCTTTTTGATTTCTTTTTTAGCTTTGTCTAAGTCTTCCTTAGCCTTTATGTGGAGAGGGTGGCCGCGAACCACAGTATCGGACACATTGCTTACTCCATGAACACGATTTGCTTCAGCGCTTTCGATCAGCGCTTTTGTTTCTGGATAGCGCCTGGCCGATCCATTCGATAACCCCGCTTCTTTCTCAACATTAGAAACAACAATTTTAAGCTTGTTGGCTTTAAGCTTTTGTTTCAACTCTCTGTTAATCGGCTTTTGATGAACAAGCCGCGCCAATGCGTCTCTTAGCTGTCTTTCTGTTGAGCTTAACTCCGCCTTGTCTGTCATGCCTTACGCCTTCCTTGTCGTTTCGATAACCAAATTCAGCACATCTTCTGCAAATTCATACTTTTCATATTTAAATCCTAGATCATCCATGATCGCTTCCGCAGCTTTTACCTGCATAAAGTATTTGGTTGCAGAACTGGAGTTTAATTCATTGTTTTCTTTTAAAAACTCAACGTTTCTCATTGCGTCCATACGGGAGGATTCGGCATAAACAGCATTTTCAATAAAATCATATTCGCAGTCTACACATTCACTTAAATCAATATTGATACGCATTGAACATTGAGTATTAGTGCAATACATCCCAGGAGCAATAGCATGTAAATGTTCTTTACCGTTGGTCAACCGATCTATCCAGTAGTCAACCGATAGCTTGCGTTTGCTTACTCCATCTTCAAAATAACTTTCACCTTCGCGACTAATCTCAGCCGCTGCTGCTTGACCTTTACCTCCTGCGATACGCTTACCATTCGCCATTTTTTGATATATGCGAGCAAATATCTCAGCCTGTTGTGTGACTCGTTCTTTTTGTATTTCGCTGTAAAGTTTTTCAAATGAATAGGCATTTCGGGCATACCATCGCGTCATTGCCATCGACAAATGCGAAAATTGCTGCTTCAAGGCGGGGAAAGAACACAGCTCATAACCAATTAGGTAGTACGCGAGGGAGCGCCGTGTCTGGTGTGGCGAAAAGTGAAATTTATCACCCTGATTAAAAGATGTTTGGGTTGGGTCGGAGGTCTGTAAATGCCCCATATCTTCTGCTGTAAGTGTAAAATCAAATTTATCGCTGTTAAACCCCGTATTAATTTTAGTGTGTAATGCGCTCTTCCCTATAGGTTGGGGAAAAGCGATGTCCTTCAAGTTTGCAAACATTCGATGATTATTTTTCTTTGCAAATCTGTCGCGATAAGGCGTATTAATAGCATTTAATATATGGAAGGCTTTCCAACCCGTTTCCGTGGTTACAAACGTGTCATTTTTGGTTTGACTACTGATCGTAATTTTTGATTGGCGTGTAGTTAGAAAGTAAATGGTTTCCTTGCCAGTTTCGGACTCACATCCATTTTTATCGAAAGTCGTTCTTTGCGCACCGTAAACAGGACTCATTTTGTACAACTCGTCTACGCGCATTCCTGACAATGCCAAGCAAAGCCATGAGGCTTTTGTGTTCAAGCTTCTCAAATACTGTCTAAAACCAGCCCAGCCATAATAAGTGTTGCCAATGCGTGCTCTGAAGATACTAAGACATTCTCGTCGTATTTGAATGCGGGGTTGAATAGATGTGAATATTTGCATCCACCGTGGATCTTCACCTTTATCCGCTAAGGTTATTCCATTGTTGTCGAGCGCCTGGGTAAATCGTTCCCATGATTCTGCATAACCGCCATGAGGTTTATGGCTATAGCCGCTTCTAACCCTCAGAATTTTTCTTTTTACTTCATCGGAATAAAAGGAAATCATCTGCTCAACTGCTTGTTCGATTTCATCTCTTAATCCGTAGGCTTTTACGATATCTTCACTGTACCCTTTTAATGCCGCAAAATAGATTCGGGGGGGAATCACCACTTTTCCGTTTTGCGCATCAGAACTCATGTTGTACATCTTATGGGATTGATGTGAAAAATTGACCTTGAAAGGTAGCAGCCCTTTCAAGTGGACAAGACTATTCAACCCTATAAAACAATAGCTCCTAGAAATATCATACCATCCCTCAGTAACCAAAATTTCTAGATGCTCTTGATTCAATTCCTCAAATGAATTGATGCCACGTTTGATTAGTTGGGCAATATCCTTTCGAAGAGAGTTTTTTTTATTATTTATTGAAGCCAGTTCTATATGTTTAACAGAAAACCACATATCCGCTAATGCTACGCACTTCATTTGATTAAGCATGTGACGCTCTTTTTGATGAAGTACAATGACATTTTCTTCTTGCTCTGGCTCAATGTTAAAAATCAAGTTCGTGACCCCACTCCCTTTGTAGTCAGAATTTCTAAACGCCCATATATCCTCGCCAAACAAGATGGTCTTTTTTTGATCTTGATAGACCACCATTTTGTCTAACTCTTCCCAATCGCCTCGCAGTAGCGCAGGGAGAAGTTCCTGTTGCAAATAGTCGCCTCTATCACCAATTAAACGCATGGTATCTAAGGTTGAATCCATATCTTGTGAGTTTTCAAAAGACAGCATAGATATAGCCCTTATAAAAATTGGGTAATGGAAGATAACGAGTCGAAAAGTGGATAACGCCCTTTTTCTTCAAGCAAATCCTCAGCTTGTTCAACGGTCTCTAATGGGAGGCCGTCAAGGTTAGCTTGAAAGCGATTTATCTTTAATTGAATTACCGAAGCGCGTTCTGGGTATTGGTCAATGGCTTCACTTAACGCATCGAGAAAGCTCAATAGTTTATAAATAGCGTAGGGGTCATCAACGAGTTTGGCGCTTTTGCAAAAGACGCAAAGATCGTATTGATAGCAGGTAATATCTTGACCCTCTTCAATAATCCCTTTTTTTTCTGCGAACTTGCGTGCTGCATAATGCCAATCTTTCTCTGACAGCAAATCAATTTCCCCGCCGCAGCTAATGCCATTGGGGTTTGTAGGAGCATTACGTTGTTTCCAAACATCGTATTCTAAGACGGGAATTTCCAATTCTTTCTTAACCGATTCTATAGCTTCACTGCGGCTCTTGCCCTGGGCTATGTAGACTAACCCCATCATCCCTTGTGACATTTGCTTGTTGTTTGAGACAGGGTGGCCGTTGGGGTAATGTCTTTCAGTTGTTTCAATATTGTGCTGCAAAATTTTTCGGGCTGTCCACCCTTTTTCTTCAGCTTTATACTCTAAGTTAGAATGAGTAGTGCGAATCCTACTGGCGGTAATATTTATAAAGTAATCACCGCGACCAATGCCACACAATTTTAACAGAACTTCGCGAATCGGAACCTCACCTTCTGACCACTGATAAGTAACATATTTACCACCCAGCGGTAGTAAGAATGGATGCTTGGTTGTTGAACTCCCCCCACCAAAACCATAATTTTTTCTGGGTAAAGGGTTTCTGCTCGCAGCATAACGCTCAACCAATTGAAGAAAAGGTTTGTATTTAGCTGCAACAATAAACTCACCTTTAGAGCCATCAGCATATTTGAAAGAAACTGTCATCGCTCCATCGGAATCTTTCTCTGAATAATTAAGCGGTATAAGCGCGTTCCGCAATGAAACATCAGTCATACATGAAAGAGCAGCGTAAGCAATAGGCATTGCTCTTATTGTTACAACTTGCTTTTTAAGAACGGTGACTTTTGCTTCCATCGTGTATACACCATCATCTCGTTTAATCTTGTTAAACGTGGTCATCTTTTGATCTTTAACAATGTCGGCGTAGGTTTTTACTAGATGGTCGGTCAACTCAGCTCTGCTATCAGAAAGCAAATTTAGGTTCTTTGATAATTGGAATGAAGCTCCAGACACATCAACCTTGCCTTTATCACCTTCGCTATTGAGGAAATATATCAGAGTGTCATAAGGGTCTTCGCTGTAGGTTTTCGAGAGGAGTTCGAGTGCTCGAAGAAAGGTAATTCCGTCAGTTTCTCCAACAGTGTCGCGCTTATTGATGTCAGCGACAATAAACCCAGCTTCCTCATCTTTGGCTTCGGGGTGGGAGCTTTCTTCTAAGCCTGAAAATAACGCTTTTACGTCCTTTGATGCACGACCTTTGTAAGCGCGAACTTGAGCAACTTTTGATGTCCGACCATCTTTATTTGACGTAACCATTTTAATGGGGTGGCGAACCTGTCTAATCACTGTGTCGTTAAATGCAGTGTAATAGGCAAACAAAGTGTAAGCTGCCGACATGCATTGATTAAAAGGACTCGCTAAGCCTTCTGAAGCTGAACCATTTTTTCTCCCAAGTGTAATCGTGATGTCACGATTATCTATTCTTTCAACCACAATGTTTTCTAGGTATTGAGGTGGGGGCGATTCGGGGTTTTCTTCTTTAAACGCAATAAGTTGAGTTACCAAAGAGAAAAAGAGAAGCTGAGTGCGTCTAACTAGTGCATACCATTCGCTTGATGTATAAGGTAGTGTAGCAAAATCTGTTATCTCACCAGTAAAGCTCTTAAGCGTGGCTTGCATGTCTGACACATCAAAATCAAGCACTGGAAGCATCGAGTCGAGATTCATCTTTTTTTGAAGAGCTGAGGATTCCAACAAACCAAACTCTTCACCATTATGATACTGAAATTGGTATTTTTTAGGCTCACTAGCAATGTCAACTAAGCGCCGTAACTCACCTGAGTTACCAGCGTAATAAAGATATCCAGCCTGACTAAAAGGGTCGAACTTCTTAATGTCGCAAAATGCAATGTAAGTCTTTAAGGCGCTTAATTTAACTACTAGAGACCATGCATTGGTTTCATTTTTCTTCTCTTGATCAACCCATCTTTTTAGCTTTTGCATTCTTTCCAGTCGAGAGGGTTTAGCTAATGGTTTTTTGGGATCACACTGTTCATGACACCAATAAATAAAATTGTGTCTTGTGCTGTTTAGCACCCCTTCTGGCCGTATATCAACGATCAAATCTAATGAAGTAACATTTTTCTTAGTAATCGGCGGAGCGGGTGATTTATTTTGATTTCTCGATGCTGCTAATCGACTTTTTGCCATATCATCACCTCAGCGATTGTTGTGCGAATTGATTTTTACGCTGAGCGAATTCCAACCATGTTTTATTGTCATTCATGTAGTTAACGTATTTTTGAGTGGTAGAGGTGCTTTCATGCCCCATCAAATCAGCCAGCTCCTGTAACAAAGCCTCGAAGGGCTTACCTGTTTCCATATGTTTGCTGTACAGCCAGTCGGTTGCGAAAGTGGCTCGTAAGTCATGAGGGGCAAAATAAATATCAAGCCCACAGTGTGTCAAATCATTGCGGATAGTTTCCACATACTTTTGAATGGTGTTTGGAGCGTAGATATTGCCATTCGATTTAACGAATAAGTGGTTATGGCGAAGTAATCCTTTTTCAATAGCCTTCTTCCTCGCCTTACTTAACTTGTACTCGTACAACAGATCCATGACACTGGCTGGGATTTCAATTGTTCTGTTTTTTTTGAACTTGGTTAAGCAACCGTTAATATTCTCACCAATTTGCACCTTAACTACTTTAGCTTTTGGCTTGTCCACGACAGAGGCAGGAAATGTTATTAATTCCTCCAATCTCAATCCCGTTTCAGTTTTTAAGTACACCATTAGGGCTTTAGTGTCAGATGAATTTTCAATATCAAGGTGTTTATAAAGCTCTTGTTTTTCATCTTCACGAAGTGGGTTAAGCTCTCGAATATCAGCATCTTGAGGTTTTTTTATGTTCTTAAATGGTCTAGTGAGACCTGTGGTGTATACAATAATTTCCTTACTGTGACTGCGATTGAGATGTGAGAGCATTTCATGTTGTGCTCTGTTTCCTTTGTTGCTTATGCGAACAGTCTTTGCCTTAAACTCAAATGGTCGAAAGGTTTTGCTGATTGAAATGATCCGCTGGCGATGAAGGAAGATGAAGTAATTGACAACTTTCAAAACATAGTTAGAGGCTGTACTTGGAGAACCACCGACTTTTCCAGTTTCATCCTTGGTATAAAGGTTTTCCAATAAATAGTCTCGATATCTCACGATTGGACTTTCCTCTACCTTCTCGGTGCAGTCATATATTGTTAACGGAGGTTTTTCATCAACCAGAAGGCCAGTCCTTGGGTGTGTATGTTCGGGGATTTCCGTGCTCAACCACCGATAGAAGCTCAATAACGCAACTGCATGGGATTGAATCGTCTTATCGGAGGATATATCTGGATCTGCCAACAAAGAGTGAAGATATAGATTCACTGGCACCACATTGATACCATCGGGGTCTATTAAAATTGGAAGTTTATGAGCAAATGGTTTTGAGTTGTCCCTAACGTCATGGATGATCTCGCCACTGTCAGGGTGTGGCCTACTTATAAATGAGGGATATTTCTCCGTACTAATCCACATAAGACAATAGTCAAAGCCGAAGTCATCTGGAAACGACCTATTTTGTTCAATCACATTAACACCTAAATCATCCGTTATTCACACTGCTAAGCCTTCCCCCAGGGGGTTACGCGTTCATACATCTACTTTTTCAAGATATTTCTTAACCAATAGTAAAAATTGTAACCACCCCTCATCTCGACGTCTAATTTATACAACCTGAAACATTACAACATGTGATGTCTAAAGTATTTCCCAACTGTAAGCTAGAATTTGCCAATGAACAATGTCGTGACGAAGTGAAATAGACTTGGTAGACTCACGCTTATGAAAAATTTAAAACGAATAAGTTACATCATGATCTCGCTGATACTCTTTCAGTCGTTTTCTGCTGTGGCCAATTCATTAGATTTTCATGCAATAGATACTCAACATTTGCAACATGAACACAATCATGCTGAGCATGATAAGAGTTTGTCATCAACAAGTATTCAAGATGCAAGTACCGACCAAGTAAAGGGGCAGCATAACCCAGCCGACTGTCATCACTGTGGTCATTGCCATGGTACACATGTTCAGTGGGTCGGTCATGACAGTATCAGTAAACACCATCACGTGGTGTCCAACCACAACTTTAACTATCTAGATGCTCTTATAGACGCACCTATCAACCGCCTACTGCGCCCACCTAAGCAAAAATCCTAAATTCTGTTTAAAGCTCGTCGCGATAACCTTAAACGCGACGTCCGTTATTATTTAATTTTAGGATTATTATGAATCTCACTCATTTTATTGGGCGTGACCTGCATGTCAGGCCGCCACTGCTATCTGCGTCTTTTAAGCGTATTCAAACAACAAAAGCCACATCATTGAGACGGCTTAGCTTACTTACATTTAATGGCACCAAACTGCTGTGCACTTGCTTATTGTTTGTACCGATTTTTGCTCATGCGCAAAATCAGAACTGGGAAAGTTGGTTCTCTTCACAGATAAACAAACATCCCGATATTGTCGCGGCCAAAGAACAATTGTTAAGCACAGGTGCGCTCGCTGATGCTTCTGAACGAGCCCTTTATAACCCTGAATTGTCAACTGACTATACGCGTAATGGCGATAACAATGACTACAGCGTGGGTGTTGAACAGACAATCGACCTTTGGGACAGGCAAGGCGCAAGGCGACAAAAAGCGGGTTTTATGCGCACTGCTGCACAAGCTCAATACCAAGAAGTCGTTTTAAACAAATCAGCTGATGCTATTGATGCATTAATCAATTGGCGTGCAGCAAGAAGTGCCGCTGTAATTGCAAAATCACAACAACAGCAACTTAATTCGTTACTTGAATTGGTCGAAATACGTCAAGCGGCTGGTGATCTAGGGAGTATCGATGCAGAGCTTACCTTTTTGTCGTTATCGAAACAATTTGCTCAAGTGGCGGGAGCAGAGGCTCAACTTCAAATGGCCGAAGCAATGGTGCGGGAGTTACTTCCTGATTGGGAGCCAGAGCGAGGGATTATACCCGACGACTTTTGGCCTTCTAATGCTACATATCCGTCTGATGAAGAATTACTAAAACACCCAAAAGTAGCAAGCGCTTATGCGCAATGGCTCACGCAAAAAGAAGAAGCAGAAGTCACTAGACGTAGTGCAAAAGCAAATCCTACTTTTGGTATTAATGCAGGGCAGGAAGCGCGAGAAAACACCGTTGGGCTGACCTTTTCCATACCGTTAAACATTCGCAACGATTACAGTGCAGAAACTCGCGCCGCAGAACGCATGGCGTTAGAAACTGAAGCACGTTTTAGAGCGCAGTATCGGAAACTTCGTTTCGATTTAAAAGGAGCGTTTGGCGCGTGGCAAAGCTACAACCTACAGTTTACGCAATGGCAATCATTGGTAAAGGGTCGCATCGAGAGTAGTGGTGATTTGTTAGAGAAGCAGTGGCGCAGTGGCGATTTATCAACGACTAACTACCTTATTGCACTGAATCAACGCGCAGAAAGTTTACTGTCTGGCATAGAGCTCGAAAAGCAAACGCGCATAGCATTAAAAAATCTCATGCTGCAATCAGGTCGTCTTATCGACTTGCCCCCAGTTCAACACGATTTCTCAATTGAGTAACAGGATTAACAAAATGAATAAAACAGTATTAGCAGTTTTCATCGCCACATTTGTCGGCGCTGCACCAAGTTTCGCACAAAAGTCTGATCAACAGCATGCTCACAATGAAACGGTAACAAGCATCGATAAAAGCATAAAAGATAAACATGACGAACATACTGATGATGGTCATGAAGAACATGAACTACAAGATGGTCAAAAGCTTGATGAGCATGGAGGCGAGGGTGCCGATGAACATGATGATCACGAAAGCGAACATGCTCATGATAAAGGTGAAAACGAGGATAAAGATGATGAAGAGCATGATGAAACTGCTTCTGCATCGTTAGACTCCAATCAAATGGCATTAGCCAACATTAAAGTAAGCACACTAAGCCCCAAAATTGTCAATTATACTTTGTATGCACCGGGTGAAATATTTTCAAACGGCTATAGCAGCTATAGAGTATCACCCAGAGTGGCATCCGTTGTCACGCGTCGTCATGTGGCATTGGGAGACAGGGTAAATAAAGGCCAAGTGCTTGTCACGCTTTTTAGCGAAACCGTTGCGCAAGCACAAGCCAATTACCGAACAACATATCCAGAATGGGAAAGAGTAAAAGGACTTGGTCGAAAAACTGTTGGAGAGCAGCGCTACATTGATGCAAAAGCTAATTTTGAAGCGGCTAGTGCAGTATTAATCTCATATGGTTTATCCGATGCAGATTTGAAAACGCTCACCTCACAGCAATCAATAACATTAGGAGAATATCGCTTACGTGCTGAAATTGATGGCGCGGTACTCAGTGACTCGTTTGAACAAGGTCAGCGTATTGATGCGGGAGAGCCGTTGATCTCGTTGGCAGATGAAAGTGAACTTTGGGTAGAAGCGCATCTACCATCGAATATTAACCTGCGGTTAGGTGCAGGTTCTCCGGCACAAATCAAAGTGGGAGACTTCACAGTTGATGCAACGGTTACACAAGAGGCACATACCATTGACCCAATTACTCGAACGAGAACGGTTCGGCTATTAGTGAGCAACCCTGAACATCGTTTGCATCCTGGTCAATTTGCCGAGGTGTATTTCCGTTTTCTGACAAAAATGCCGGTAATGGCTGTTTCAGAAAGTGCGCTAATGCGAGGGCCCGATGGAGACTGGATGGTATTTGTAGAAGATCATCCCGGCGAGTTTTTACCCGTCGAAGTTGAACTTGGAAGAGCGCTTGGTGGCTTGCGGGAAATAACCGGTGTAGAGCCGGGTTCTCGCGTAGTAAGCGAAGGTGCTTTTTTTGTCGCTTCACAAATCGCTAAAGGCGGTTTTGACCCACACAACCACTAATTAGGAGGAGTCTTTATGTTTAATAAATTAATTG
The DNA here is from genome assembly GCF_054960505.1 of Alteromonas sp. G4i13. Classification (NCBI taxonomy): domain Bacteria; kingdom Pseudomonadati; phylum Pseudomonadota; class Gammaproteobacteria; order Alteromonadales; family Alteromonadaceae; genus Alteromonas; species Alteromonas sp. G4i13. The sequence continues at coordinate 15,204 of NZ_JBHNYX010000059.1, forward strand.
ATTGGGCTGTTACTAATCGTTTGTTAGTGGTGATTGCTCTGACAACGTTAATAGTCAGCGCGGTTTTTGTTATTCCAAAACTGAATTTGGATGCATTTCCAGATGTCACCAACGTGCAAGTATCTGTCAATACAGAAGCACCGGGGTTAGCTGCCGAAGAAGTAGAGCAGTTAATTACTTATCCAATAGAAGCGGTGATGTATGCCTTACCGGATGTGATGGAAGTGCGCTCTATTTCCAAAACAGGTCTTTCAGGTGTGACCGTTGTGTTTAGCGAGGACACAGATATCTATTTTGCACGTCAATTGGTATTCGAGCGTCTGCAAGCGGCTAAAGAGTTAATTCCCGAGGGCGTCGGTACGCCAGAAATGGGACCCAACACATCAGGATTGGGGCAAGTGTATCAGTATCTATTGTTGGCTGAGCCCGATTCAGGCCTAGACGCTATGGCGTTGCGTAGTTTAAATGATTGGGTGGTGAAATTGCTGCTGCTTCCTGCCGATGGCGTAACGGATGTGCTCTCTTTTGGTGGGGAAGTACGCCAATACCAAGTTAACCTCAATCCATCTCAATTACTTGGATATGGCTTGACTCAAGATATAGTGATGGAAGCACTTGAGCGGAATAATACCAATGTGGGGGGGTGGTATATGAACCGAGGGCAGGAGCAACTTGTGATAAGAGGCACTGGCTGGTTAGATCATGGCGAGGAAGGGTTAGAGCAATTACGTCAGGTACCTTTAAAAACCGTAGACGGAACAACGATTACTGTATCCGATGTGGCGAACGTTGAGTTAGGTAGCGAAATTCGTCAGGGTGCTGCCACCATGACCAGAAAAGACGCCGACGGTAACATTCAAAACTTAGGTGAAGTCGTCTCAGGCATTGTACTTAAGCGCATGGGAGCTAACACGAAAGCCACAATTGATGGCGTCAATGCTCGTATTCAGCGAATTAACCAAGCATTGCCTGATGGCGTGAGTTTTGAAGTATTCTACGATCAAGCTGACTTAATTACTCAAGCCGTGGATACGGTTGTAAATGCGCTAATGTTAGCGTTCGTATTTATTATTGTTATTCTAGCTTTATTTTTGATGAATCTACGAGCCACGTTTTTAGTCCTGATTTCGATCCCTATTTCTATTGGTATTGCCTTAATGGTCATGTCGTGGTTTGGACTTTCTGCCAACCTTATGTCGCTTGGGGGCATTGCAGTGGCAATCGGCATGCTAGTAGATGGCTCAGTGGTAATGGTTGAAAACATGTTTAAACACTTGACTCACACTGATGCTGAGCATGATCACAAGAGACAATTGGGTGAACATGTTGAAGATGATGATCCATTAGACTCGTCCCATGATACGCACGGTATCGCTTTGCGATTACAAGAAGCGGGCAAGGAGGTAGCCCGGCCTATCTTCTTCGCAACAGCCATAATCCTTGTGGTATTCATGCCTTTGTTTAGCTTTGAAGGCGTTGAAGCAAAATTATTTCAACCAATGGCTATTAGTATTATGTTGGCCATGCTTTCGGCGGTATTAGTTGCACTGATTATTGTACCGGCATTGGCGACGTATCTATTTAAAAAAGGCGTGAAACCACGAGAAAGCGTTGTGTTGAAACCTTTAGACGCGGGGTATCGCAAAGGGCTATCGTGGGCAATTTTGCATAAAAAAGTAGTGATTGGAATTGCTGCAATTATGGTAGTCGCTGCTGGTGTAGTGCTTCCTCGGCTTGGCACAGAGTTTGTACCAGAACTGGAAGAGGGCACCATTAACTTGCGTGTTACTTTAGCGCCTTCATCTAGTTTAGATACTGCCCTAGAGGTCTCCCCTAAGCTTGAGAATATATTAATGGGGTTTCCAGAAGTCACCTATACATTGTCGCGTATCGGTCGCGCCGAAATAGGAGGCGATCCTGAGCCTGTAAACAATATCGAAATTTATATCGGGTTAAAGCCAGTGCCTGAATGGACAAGTGCAAGTAACCGCTATGAACTGCAAGCGTTAATGGAAGAAAAAATGGAGCAACATCCGGGTTTGCTCTTCAATTTTTCTCAACCTATCGCGACAAGAGTGGACGAGTTGTTATCGGGTGTAAGAGCTCAACTTGCCATTAAATTATTTGGACCTGATCTTGACATCTTGGCTGAAAAAGGCCAAGCCATTGAAGCTTTAGTAAAAGAAGTTGAAGGTGCAAGAGATGTTGCTATGGAGCAAATTGCCGGTGAATCTCAACTGATTGTGACACCGAATCGCCGCGCTCTGTCGCGCTATGGGTTGGCCGTGGGTGATGTAATGGAGCTCGTAAGCGAAGGTTTAGGTGGAGCCAGCGCTGGCCAAATCATCAATGGTAATGAGCGCTATGATATTTATGTCAGGCTTGCTGAACAATTTCGAAATAACAGTCAAACGATAGCCGACTTGCGCTTACAAACTCCGTCAGGTGCATGGGTTCGTTTAGGAGATGTTGCAGAAGTGACGATTGCTTCTGGTCCACCGCAAGTCAGACGTGATGACGTACAGAGGCGAGTTGTTATCCAGGCAAATGTTCAAGGTCGAGACATGGGTAGCGTGGTGGCAGATATTCGTCAATCTATTGATGAGCAGCTAGCACTGCCTACTGGCTATTCAGTGGATATTGGCGGGCAATTTGAGAATCAACAACGGGCGCAGAAACGATTATCACTAGTTGTGCCGCTTTCGTTGGGCTTAATTGCATTACTACTGTACTTTGCTTTTGCTTCGTTTGGTCAGGCAATGCTGATCCTCGTGAATGTGCCTCTAGCTGTGATAGGCGGAGTATTTTCACTTTGGTTATCAGGGCAATATCTTTCTGTACCGAGCTCCGTAGGTTTTATTACCTTATTTGGAGTGGCGGTCCTAAATGGGGTGGTGATGGTAGAAAGCATCAATCAGCGCATTGCAGACGGATTATCAGTATCTGACGCTGTATTCGATGGTGCTACATCAAGACTTCGGCCAGTGTTGATGACGGCGATTACATCTGCGCTAGGGCTAATTCCAATGTTAATGTCTAACGGCGTGGGTGCTGAAATCCAAAAACCGTTAGCAAGTGTTATTGTAGGCGGCTTAGTAACCGCGACATTTTTGACGCTCTTTGTACTGCCTGTGCTTTTTGCCTGGTTTTCAAAAGGGAAGTTAAAAGATATGACAAGAGCATAATCTTAATTTGAGCTGGCCTGTTGCATGCGATAAGCATCGATAGGCTAGCATCAAACCTTATAGGAGTAGATATGAAAAACTATCAAAGGCTACCAAAAAATATTACATCTCTTTTTTACATTGTCTATATCCGCTGGAGTAGGTTTCACAGCGCTATCTGCTATTGCGGCGTTATACGGGCTGGTGATGATTTCGTTTATTAAACAGCAGTTGGAGGAAACAGATGATTTGATCGAATCGATTGTAGAAGGTGCAATCACTAGATTTCGCCCTGTGTTGATGACAGCGCTCGTTGCGAACTTGGGTTTTATTCACATGGAGTTAAATGTGGGTACGGGTACTGAAGTTCAAACGCCTCTGGCGACAGTGGCCATCGGTAGATCAACCTTACTAACCCCTTTTGTGATGCCAGTGCTGTATCGAATGAATGGCTCATGCTAAAAAAATGAAATAGTCAGGAAACCTCGGGGCGTCAAGACGCGAGGCTCTTTTGCAATCAATGACTTAATCTCTTCAAAGGACAGTAAATTATGAAAAAATCATATACATTGAAAAGATGGGCACTCCTAATAGTCCTGACGATGTCTGTCGTGGCTTGCAGCAGCTCACTTAGAGAAACAGAAATAGTAAACTTACCTAATGACCCAGTTACTATTCTTAGTGTGAATGTTAACCAAAGTGGAGATAGCTGGAACGTATGGGGTGAGCTACAGTCAATCACCCACAGTACAATGCGAAATGTTCGCATACGGATATCAGTCATTTCAGATGATGGAAAGGTAATTCAGCAAAAGTATGCAGAATACAGAAGGAGAATAAGCACCGATAGACATCGTAGAATAAGACCAACGAACAAAGCTATTTTCAACGTTACATTTGAATCAATACCCGAAAATGCGAGGGTGATTGCTGAACATGTGACCAGCCAATAATAGTTACAGTACTAATCTGTCTGAGCAGTTACAAGCAGTGTAGTACATTCGCTGCAATAACATTGATAGGTTTATGTATTTTTACTGTTTGTATTGTTTCTAAACAAAAAGGTAAATTAAGCTTGATTTATACAAACAAGCGCCAATGTATACTGTATATAAAATCAGGCTTATATCAAGGATCAACATGGATGCATTAACTGTCGAAAACGAATTACGCGAAGCCGTATCAAGAATAGTTAGTCAGGTTGAGCTCGCAAGTAAGCAGGGTAGGCTTGATATTAACTTAGCGATGGAAGATGCATTTATACCCATTCTCAAAGAGTTGTTTCACTTGCAAAAGTTACACAATCTAAATGCGAAGCAGAAAAATTACCCTGGTATAGATCTAGGGGATGAGTATGATCGAGTAGCATTTCAGGTAACCGCAACTACAGATCTCGAAAAAGTTAAAAAAACGCTATCCATTTTCGTTGATAAAAACTATCAATCCAACTTTGATGAGCTCTTTATTCTGATGCTTGTGGGCAAACAGAAAAGCTACTCACAACAGGCTATTGATAAAATAACGGGAGAGAAATTTAATTTCATTGCAAAAACACATATTATTGATTGCGGCGACATTTTATCAAAAGTAACAGAATTAAGAGTTACTGCCCAACGTCGGATCCTGCACGAATTCAAACTTATTCTTGGAGAAATTGATGTTTATTTAGCGCTTCGCGAACCAAAAACCGATGTTCCAGTCGTGTTCACGTCAAATATTGCGCCAATTACTTTCCCATCTAAGGTTTTTATTGCTGAAACTACAATAGTCAAAAAGGATGTGCTTTCGCGAGCAAAAAGTGAACTTGAATATAAGGGCAGGAAGTCAGATATGCACATGTGCATTCGTCTTGCTTTAGAACTTGAAGGCTCTAAGTTTACGGGGTGGGCTTTTCATGATGGTAAGATATTCACGTTCGAAGATTTCGAAGTCCAATCCGCGCTGAAGTCTCTAATTGATGTTGGAACTATCGAAGAAGTCGATAGCGATGAGCTATATAACTCAGAATATGTAGAATATGAAAATGTCTTTAAGTCGCTTCTTCAAGGGCAAATACGGGAGCAGCTCATACACCATAATGTCAACTTTGATATGTATGAAAAGCAATTCTATTTTAATAAAGAGGACGAAAAGCAAACACACAGGAAAGAAACATGGAAAGGTATGAAAACAGCTCATAGAACAGTTTTTGAACGTGTAGATAGTAAGAAAGAACCCGGTAGTCTTGCACACTATAAACACCTAAGCTTCCAATTAAGGTTTATTCATACGATGGGTCAGTACCATACCCTGATCGTACCGAGTTGGCTTTATACCTATAACTCTTATCGTCGCATCCGTTTTCACGACAAGTTGGTAACGAAGCAAAAAAGGCTTGAAAACAATCAAGCAGTGAGAAATCTGACCCGGTTTATTGCTTTTTTTCTCTCTCAAATGACACATCAGGAAATTAAGTTCGGTTCGCTTATTCAGCTTGTCCCAGAAAACATCACCGAAGAATTGATTGATATCGATGAGGAGGAATAAACAGTGAAGGTTACCGTAATTGAAGAGCCGCTTTTAGAGTTCGGTAAAGGAACACATATTTGTCCACGTAATGGAATCGAACGAATGGGTGTTTATGATACTAAAGATGAACTTAGACGCTCAGAGCTAAGACTCGGAATAGTAGGAAGGGGGGAGGGCGTAGATAAACTCGACGTTTGGTTGGACTTATGTCGCAGCGGTATTGTCGGCAAGGAAAGTGAGCTATCAAACCTGTTTAAAGGTTTTGGTGGTGTTTCGGCTGACTATGGTTTTTTCACGCGACTATTATCTTCACCAGGATTCACGCGCGCGCTTCAAAAATCTTCAATTGTTAAAGTTAGTCGTATTAAAACTAGAGAAGAAAGAGTCGTGGCAGCAGTAAACTTGTACTACGAACAAGTCCAGTTTCTTGCAGAGAATAGAGCAATTGACGTCATTATTTGCGTTATACCAGAAGAACTATTCCTATCATTAACGCAAAAAGATGCTGGTTCGAAAAAAGACACCGGATCAGTCGAACAGTATATGGAACATGACTTTAGACGTTTACTAAAGGCGAAATGCATGCACCTTGGCATACCTTTGCAACTTGTGCTCGAAAGTACGCTATTGACAGGGAAAGCGAATAGAGGGAATCAGGACGATGCGACTCGCGCGTGGAATTTTGCAACGGCTTTGTACTATAAAGGTAATAAAACAGTTCCATGGAGGCTAAAAGAAGAGCGCTTTAAACCGAAGAGTTGTTATGTTGGAATTGGATTTTATAAGAGTAGAGATGGTGAAACTATATCAACAAGTTTAGCTCAAGTATTTGATGAGTTTGGTCACGGGGTAATCTTACGCGGGACACCTGTTGTCATCGATAAAAATGATAAGCGTCCGTTTATGTCAGAAGAACAAGCTTATGATTTATTAAGCTCAGCGTTATCTGAATACGATAAAGCCCTTATGCAAATGCCTGCCAGAATTGTTATTCATAAAACGTCAAAATTTCGAGAAACTGAAATCAGGGGGTTTTGTCGTGTTTTAGAAGAGAAAGGCGTTCGTTCTAAGGACTTTGTTTCTATCACTAATACGGATATTAGATTGTTTAGTCAGACTAGTTATCCACCCAAGAGAGGCACATTGCTCTCAATAAATGAAAGTGAAGGCGTTTTGTATACACGCGGCACAATCGATTTTTATCAAACTTATCCTGGAGCTTACGTACCAAATCCGCTAAAAATAGATGTTTATGAAAACGATTCGTCTTTAGAGGAGTTGTCTGAGGAAGTATTGGGTTTAACTAAGATGAATTGGAATAACACACAACTAGATGGCAGATTGCCTATTACTCTTGAGTGTGCAAAAAAGGTTGGGGATATAATGAAATACGTGGATTTAGGTGAAAAGCCTCAAGTCAGTTACAGTTTTTATATGTAGATTTGTTGCATTACCACCATTATGTCTAATACTGTTCAGTATTAGACATAGGGTGCAGGATTAAGTTATAATGTTTGCATCTTAACT
>NZ_JBHNYX010000006.1:0-173804 GCF_054960505.1 Alteromonas sp. G4i13
AGCGACCATTGGGCCGCTTTTTTCAAATAGCTAAAAGCTCTACACGTCTAAGTTTTCCACTTTCAGCGCGTTAGCTTCGATAAACTCTCGACGAGGCTCTACTTGGTCACCCATCAATGTAGTGAACAGCTGATCACAACCAATGGCATCCTCAATGGTAACTTGAAGCATACGGCGGCTTTCTGGGTCCATGGTGGTTTCCCAGAGTTGCTCAGGGTTCATCTCACCTAGCCCTTTATAGCGCTGAATGTATTGGCCGCGTTTCGCTTCATTCATTAGCCACTCTAGGGCTTCTTTGAAAGACTCGACTGGCTGTCTACGTTCGCCACGCTGGATGTAAGCGTCTTTACCCATCATGTCATTGATAGCAAGGTTAAGCGCTTTAAGGCGCTGATATTCAGACGACTCGATAAACTCATGATCGATAACGTACTCATAATCGATACCGTGCATACGCATAATGATTGTAATGTAGTACTCGCTAAGCTCAGCATCAGTGCGAATTTCATAACGGTATGTAGCACCATCGTTTTCGCGCTCTGTAAGCTGCTCTACGAAGTGTTTCGCCACATGCTCTAGTGCAGACTCATCTTTAAGGTCTTCAAGGTTTAGCGTAGGCGTGTAAAGCATTCTGTAGAGGATAGATGCAGGCATAAGACGTTTCATACGTGCAATCATCTTCTCTACCGATTGGTACTGCTTAACAAGGTTTTCTAGGCCTACACCACTAATACCTGGGTCTTCATCGCTGGTGTGCAAAGACGCACCGTCAATTGCAATTGATGTTAGGTAGTTAATTAGCGCATCGTCATCTTTAAGATACTGCTCTTGTTTACCCTTCTTCACTTTGTATAGCGGTGGCTGTGCAATATATACATATCCACGCTCAATGATTTCAGGCATTTGACGATAGAAAAATGTGAGTAGAAGCGTACGAATGTGAGAACCATCTACGTCAGCATCGGTCATGATAATGATGCTGTGATAGCGTAATTTTTCAGGGTCATACTCGTCACGACCGATACCACAACCTAGTGCCGTGATAAGCGTCGCAACTTCCTGAGAAGAAAGCATCTTATCAAAACGCGCTTTCTCAACGTTTAGGATTTTACCTTTAAGCGGCAGAATAGCTTGGTTTTTACGGTTACGACCCTGCTTAGCTGAACCGCCCGCAGAGTCACCCTCCACTATGTATAATTCACTAAGTGCAGGATCTTTTTCCTGACAATCAGCTAGCTTACCTGGTAGGCCAGCCAAATCTAGCGCACCTTTACGGCGTGTCATTTCACGGGCCTTTCGTGCAGCTTCACGTGCACGAGCAGCATCAATAATCTTACCCGCAATAATTTTACTTTCTGCAGGGTTTTCTAATAAGAACTCTGCAAGCTTTTCATTCATTGCCGACTCAACTGCTGGACGAACTTCAGAAGATACAAGCTTATCTTTTGTCTGTGAGCTGAATTTCGGATCTGGTACTTTAACGGAAATAACCGCGGTTAGACCTTCACGCGCATCGTCACCACTGGCATTCGTTTTTGCCTTTTTGTTCAGGCCTTCCTTTTCCATGTAGTTATTCAATGTACGCGTTAAGGCTCCACGGAAGCCCGCCAAGTGAGTACCGCCGTCGCGCTGAGGAATGTTGTTGGTGAAACAGAACACGTTCTCTTGGAAACTATCGTTCCATTGCATCGCAACTTCTACTGCAATACCGTCTTCTTGTTCACTGCTGAAATGAAACACTTTCTGGTGAACAGGTGTTTTCTTTTCATTTAGGTACTCAACGAACGCTTTGATACCACCTTCGTACATGAAGTGGTCTTCTTTTCCATCGCGTTCGTCTTTCAAGCGAATAGACACACCAGAGTTCAAAAATGATAGTTCACGAAGACGTTTAGCAAGAATATCGTAGTGGTAAAGCGTATCTGTGAAGGTGTCTGAACTTGGCCAGAAACGGATCATAGTTCCCGTTTTATCTGTATCGCCTGTTACCGCTAGTGGCGCCTGTGGAACACCATGATGATATTCTTGTTCATGCGCTTTACCGCCGCGACGAATACGAAGCTTCAGACGGCTTGAAAGTGCGTTTACTACTGATACACCTACACCGTGCAAACCGCCCGATACTTTATAAGAGTTATCGTCGAACTTACCGCCGGCGTGAAGAACCGTCATGATAACTTCAGCTGCAGACACACCCTCTTCTGGGTGCAATTCAGTTGGTATACCACGTCCATCGTCAGACACAGATACTGAGCCATCGCTGTGAATGAGCACAGTAATCTCAGAACAATGTCCAGCAAGTGCTTCATCGATAGAGTTATCGACCACCTCGAAAACCATGTGGTGTAATCCGGTACCATCATCAGTATCACCGATATACATACCAGGACGCTTTCTTACGGCATCTAATCCTTTAAGTACTTTAATACTGGACGAGTCGTAGTTGTTCTCTGCTGACATACTAGCTTTTACTCCTCTTTCACGCTTCCATGTTCCACGTGAAACATTTTCTTTTCGTTGTATTTTTGTATAAAAGCGAGTTGCGTGGATTCTATTGCAGTAACGAAAACCTGCGTATCCATTTTGAGCAACCCATCAATAAATTGTTCTCTTTTATCGGCATCTAGTTCGGCACCTACATCATCAAGCAAAAAGATACTTTTACGCTGCGTTGCCTTATTAAATAGCTTAGTTTGTGACATTTGAAGCGCTGCCACAGCCATTCTAAGCTGTCCTCTCGATAAAAGCTCCTGGGCGTTTACCCCATTTACTTTAAGCCGTAAATCGGCTTTATGGGGCCCAGAAGAGGTATGTCCTATTTTACCATCATACTCACGTTTTTTAACTAGGCTTTCTGATAAACCGACATCTTTTTCCCACCCTTTATAGTAACTTAATTCCACATCGAAGTTAGGAAGAAATTCTTGCGCATACTGCTTAAAAATAGGCGTAAGGGTATCCACATATTCCTGACGCGTAGCCGATAGAGACTCACCTAGTTCTGAGAACTGAGACTCCCAATATTGATTTTGTGGTGCGCTTAAATTTGCCTGCTGTTTCAGTAAGGCATTTCTATGTTTTAAAAACTTACCATACTGATTAGCAAGTGATTGAAACTGATGTTCCACGTGAAACAATCCCCAATCACAAAAACGTCGACGCTCGGAAGGCGAACCAATTATTAGATCAGTACTCTGCGGAGTAAAGAGTTGAAGTGGTACCAAGCTAACTAAATCTGATAACTTATTTGAATGTTCACCGTTAATACTACAGGTGAATGTCTCATTTCTACTTCGTTGAAAACCTAGCTTTAATTCATCCCCTTCTTCAGTTTTGCATGACGCGAAAACACTGAAGCTGTCCTTCTCATTTTGAATAACCGAACCGTGTTTATTTGTTCTAAAAGAACGTCCAAAGCCTAGGTAATAAAGTGCTTCGATTAACGAGGATTTCCCACTCCCATTCACGCCTTTAATGATAGTCAACGCTGGTGAAGGAGAAAGTGATACGGAAGTAAGATTACGAAACTGTGTAATCTGGACGCGGTCCAGTTTCATGAGGTCACACTGATGAAAGAAAAGAAGCGAGGAGTATCAACACTCATCGCTTCTTGAATTGATAATTTAAATAACAAAATAACGTGGAATATGCGAAACGCTGCAAACACTTAATGTAGTAGTGACTACAGTCGCATTGGCATAATAACGTATAACGCGGCGTCATCAGCATCATCTTCGATTAGCGCACTTGCGTTTGAGTCTGATAGGCTCACTTTAACACCATCAGATCCAAGCGCATTCAATACGTCAATTAAATAGGCAACGTTAAAGCCAATTTCTAAATCGTCACCTTGATATTGAACATCAACGATTTCTTCCGCTTCTTCTTGCTCTGGGTTATTAGCCGTTATCTTAAGCTCACCAGAAGACAAGTTTAATCGTACGCCTCTAAACTTTTCGTTAGATAGAATGGCCGCACGTGAAAATGCTTCTTTTAATACGGCTTTGCTCGCAATAATTTCCTTGTCGCCATTTTGAGGTAAAACACGGCGATAATCAGGAAATCTGCCATCAACTAATTTCGAAGTGAAAATGAAATCGTTTGAGAAAATTCGAAGATGGTTGGCGCCTATTTGCACCTTAAGAGATTTATCATCTTCGCTAATAAGACGAGAAATTTCTAACACGCCTTTACGTGGAATAATCACCTGACGAGATGGCAAAGCGGTCTCGTAGTTTAGGCGACAAAGAGCAAGACGGTGACCGTCTGTTGCAACGGTACGAATGATATTCTCTTCCGTTTCAAGGGACATACCATTTAAGTAATAACGTACGTCTTGTTGAGCCATTGAAAAGCTCGTTGCATCGATAAGACGTTTTAGATCACTGCACGATAATTCAAACTCAACTTCACCTTCCCAGTCTTCTAAATTTGGGTAGTCGTTGGCAGATAAAGTAGAAAGCGTATAACGACCTCGACCGGCACGAATAAGTGCTTTGCTGCCGTCTAACGAGAAATGAATATCTGTTCCTTCAGAAATACCGCGAATAATATCAAACAGCTTTTTAGCAGGAACAGTAATTTCACCTTCCGTGAATTCACCTTCTAATTTCACGCTAGAAATTAGTTCTACCTCTAAATCTGTACCAGTAAGCCAAAGTGCGTCCTCACTTACTTTGATGAGAATATTGGAAAGAATTGGCAGTGTGTGTCTACGCTCTACAGCACCAGATACCAACTGTAGGGGTTGTAAAAATTGTTCGCGGCTTATAGTAAATTTCATCGCAGTGCTATCTCGCCTCTAAGGTCGTGGTGTTAGGAAGACAAAGTCCTAATGAGGTTCTTATAGTCCTCTTTTATATCATGACTTTCTTCTCTTAGCTGCTCTATTTTTCTACAAGCGTGTAAAACCGTAGTGTGGTCTCGTCCACCAAACGCGTTTCCTAGTTCAGGTAAACTGTGGTTGGTAAGTTCTTTGGCCAGCGCCATCGCGACTTGGCGAGGACGCGCCACACTACGACTACGTCGTTTAGACAAAATATCAGCTACTTTTATCTTATAATAATCTGCGACGGTTTTCTGAATATTATCAACCGTTACCAATTTTTCTTGAAGTGCGAGAAGGTCTCGAAGCGCTTCGCGAACGAAATCAATAGTGATAGGGCGACCGGTAAAGTTTGCGTTAGCAATAACACGGTTAAGTGCACCCTCGAGCTCACGTACGTTTGAACGCAATCGCTTAGCTATAAAGAACGCCACTTCATTAGGTAAGTGAATCCGGTTCTCTGCCGCTTTGCGCATCAAAATAGCCACTCGGGTTTCAAGCTCTGGTGGCTCTATAGCAATGGTTAAACCCCAACCGAAGCGCGATTTTAATCGATCCTCTACCCCATCAATCTCTTTAGGATATCTATCAGAAGTAAGGATGATTTGCTGGTTACCTTCAAGAAGCGCATTGAACGTGTGAAAGAACTCTTCTTGTGAACGCTCTTTATTAGCAAAGAATTGAATATCATCGATAAGTAACGCATCAACGCTGCGATAGAAGCGCTTAAAGTCCTCTATAGCGTTATTTTGTAGTGCCTTAACCATATCCTGCACGAAACGCTCAGAATGCATATATACAATTTTAGCGTCACCGTTATTAGCTACGATGCCATTACCCACTGCATGTAATAAGTGAGTTTTACCTAAGCCCGTACCACCGTAAATAAACAGTGGGTTGTAAGAACCGCCTGGGTTATTTGCAACTTGAGTTGCAGCCGCACGTGCTAGCTGGTTAGATTTACCTTCGACAAAGTTGTCGAATTGATAAGTCGGATTAATATTACTTTTATGCTTCATCGCCTCAGGGATCGGGATCACTTTCGGCGGTGTAGACGATCTTGGCGCTTGATCTGCGTACGCATTATATCCATTACGGTCGTGGTTTTGCGTACCGCGATCATTTAGATCCATACCCTGTGTGTATGAAGATGATTTTGAAAACGCATTGTTTTGTCCTTGATCACCCGCTTGGCTTGCCGATGATGGCATACCGCTATTCGACATTGGTGAATAAGACGATGTGTGCTGCCCATTACTGCCGCTGTGAACAGGCTGATTACTAGTATTATAGTTCTGATACCCTTGACCGCCCGCAGGTGCACTAGGCTTACTTGGTTGATTACTAGGCGTATGTGGAGCAGACGAAGATCCGCTGGTACTTGCAGGCTGACTACGGCTTACGCTGTGACGATTCATCACTTCTAAACGCAATTGTGGAGCGTCACTTCCGGCAAACTCTTTTAGTAGTGCAGTAATGTTATTCAGGTACTTGTCTCTTACCCAATCAAGTACAAAACGATTGGGAGCATAGAGTGCAACCACGCCTTGTTGTTCTTCACAAACAAGCGGTCGTATCCACATACTAAACTGCTGCGTTGGTAATTCTTGACGCAATCTTTCAAGGCATTGGTTCCACAAGGACATGGTACGTAGTTAGCTCCCGTGACTCGCTAGAAAAACCAACTCCTGAAAAGCCAATCATAAAGAAAGCAGGCACTAAAAAGCGCCATTAGAAGAAAATAGCGTTGGAAGTGTTGGGTAGCAGCGAGAAATTAAGTTATCGTTTTAATCGCTGTGGATTATCTTACGTTATCAACACAATGTAAATGGCGATCCCGATCGATCTTTTCGATCAAAATAACAAGCAACTGATAAATAAGATTTTTTCTTTTAGATCAAATCAAACTATAACGAGAAAAATTCATTCTAAATTTGTGCTAAAAAACCGTTAGATCACCTTGCTTTTTATATCTATCTCTGTGTTTTTCACAACGCACTGTGGATAACCTAACCAAATTTTATGCGTTATTCACAGACGATTTGTACGAAAACTGCGTCATCGATTAAGCTATCGATTAGAAAATGCAAAAATTGTTCACTTATTCATCCGAAAAGCGAGAATATGCATTGACAGCACGCCCCGAGATCTCTAGAATTCAGCGTCCTTTTTCGATGGGCTTTTCTGGTGAAAACACCACATTGTTCTGGCAACAGCATAATGTGTTACCAAAAACGCCTATGTTTAACTAAATATAAGTGAGACTTTGGTCATGAAAAGAACATTTCAACCGAGCAATCTAAAGCGCAAGCGTTCTCACGGTTTTCGTGCTCGTATGGCGACTAAAAATGGTCGTAAAGTACTAGCAGCTCGCCGTGCAAAAGGCCGCGCTCGTCTTTCAGCTTAATTGAAAGACGCCAAAGTGGGCGAGAATAATTTTTCTAGGGAGTTACGTCTGTTAACTCCCACCCACTTTACCTATGTGTTTGATAACGCAACCCCAGCTGTATCTCCCTCTTTTACTGTTCTAGCCAGAAAAAATACACTTTCAACTCCTCGTTTAGGCATTACGCTCGCGAAAAAACGTATCCGTAAAGCTCACGATAGAAATCGTTTGAAGCGATTAGTCAGAGAAAGTTTTAGGCATAAACAGCACAACTTACCCAATGTCGATATTATCGTTATTGGCAAGTCTGGCGCTGACAACCTTAGCAACCAAGAAGTTTTCGCTACATTGGACAAGCTATGGAAAAAATTAAACAAGCGTTGCGGCAACTCTTAATTGTAGTGCCTTTGGCATTGATAAAATTTTATCAATGGTTCATTTCCCCTATGTTAGGGCAACGATGTCGTTTCCATCCTTCTTGTTCTTGGTATGCTATAGACGCATTAAAAACGCACGGATTAGTAAAAGGCGGTTGGTTATCTATTAAACGCATATTAAAATGCCACCCTTTGCATGCCGGCGGATATGATCCAGTGCCGGAAAAACAACAAGATAAACACTCAAAATAAAGAGACCTCTATGGAATCGCAACGTAGTTTTCTGATAATTGGCCTTGCGCTAGTTAGCTTTTTGCTTTGGCAATCATGGCAAAAAGATTATGGGCCACAGCCAGTTGTGCCTGTTGAGCAACAACAAACGCAAGAGACATCACAAGGCGTACCGTCATTTAATGAAAATGGCAGCGAAGATGTACCTAGTAGTGATAGCGTTCCTGCTGCACAACCTATCGCAGCGGCGCAAAGTTCAAACCGCATTATTGAAGTAAAAACCGATACGCTTGATTTACGCATCGATTTGCTAGGCGGCGATGTAGTATCAGCAGACTTACTTAAGTTTCCGGTAGAGCAAGGTTCGGATATTCCTTACAGCCTACTTCGCTCTGGCAACGGTCTTTATGTAGCGCAAAGTGGCCTAATCGGTGCTCAAGGGCCTGATGCAAGCAGCAGTGGCCGCCCGGTGTATAATGCGCAAAGTGACTATTATGAAATGACTGGCGACACCCTTGTTATTCCTCTTACATGGAAAAACAACCAAGGCTTGTCAGTTACCAAAACTTTCACTTTCACTAAAGGTCAGTACGACGTAAACGTAAGCTATAGCGTGGAAAATGGTACTGGCAGCGCAGCAACGGTTCAGCCGTATGCACAGCTTAAACAAGTGATGGAGTTTGAAGACGACAGCAACATGTTTATGCCAACGTACCGTGGTGCTGCATATTCAACAGAAGATGACCGCTACCAGAAGTACTCGTTTGACGAGATTGAAGATGACAACCTACGCGAAACCACGAAAGCGGGTTGGGTTGGCATGCTTGAACATTACTTTGTATCAGCATGGGTACCTTCACAAGAGCAAACTAACACGCTTTATTCTCGTAACCTGAAAAATCAGTATGCAGTAATTGGTGTATTGTCTCCGTCTGAAAGCGTAGCGCCTGGTGAAACCAAAACCCTTGCATCTACCCTTTATATGGGCCCTAAAGATCAAGAAAGCCTAGCGAAGATTGCGCGCGGATTAGACCTAACCGTTGATTACGGTATTCTTTTCTGGATTTCACAGCCGCTGTTCGCCCTTCTTACCTTCCTTCATAGCCTAGTTAATAACTGGGGTGTGGCAATTATCCTTATCACTATTGTAGTAAAAGGCGCGATGTACTGGCTAACTAAGAAGCAATACGAGTCAATGGCACGTATGCGCAACTTAGCACCTAAGATGCAGCAGCTAAAAGACCGTTTTGGCGACGACAGACAAAAAATGTCTCAAGCTATGATGGAGCTTTACCGCAAAGAGAAAGTAAACCCAATGGGCGGTTGCTTACCTCTTCTTCTGCAAATGCCTATCTTTCTTGCGCTTTACTGGGTACTGATGGAAAGTGTTGAACTACGTCATGCAGACTTTGTGCTTTGGATCACTGACCTTTCTACAAAAGACCCATACTTTGTGCTGCCAATTCTAACTGGCGCAAGTATGTACCTATTGCAAAAACTTCAGCCAACCACCATTACTGATCCAATGCAGCAGAAAATCATGCAGTGGATGCCGGTAGCAATGAGTGTATTCTTCCTGTGGTTCCCTGCAGGTCTGGTACTATACTGGCTAGTCAGTAACGTGATTACCTTGGTTCAAGCCAAAATGATTTATGCTTCAATGGAGAAGCGGGGCATCAGCAGTAAATAACACGCTGATCAATGAATTATACAGCCCGCCTATGCGGGCTGTTTTGTCTTAAGAGGAATAACCTGTGCCATCATTTGATATTGTTTCTGAAATCAACATGGAAGAAGTACGCAACGCCACTGAAAACGCAAGCCGTGAGCTATCAACGCGTTTCGACTTTCGCGGTATTGACGCGAGCTTTGAGTACAAAGATAAAACCGTGGTCATGAAAGCTGAAGCTGAATTCCAACTTCAGCAAATGGAAAGCATGTTTAGAACGGCGATGTCTAAACGTAACGTAGACACTTCATCTATGGATGTTAAACCCTACGATGCACACGGTAGAACTTACCGTCAGACCATTACCTTTAAAGAAGGTATTGAGCAGCCGATGGCGAAGAAGATTGTGAAGCTGGTGAAAGACGCCAAAATCAAAGTGCAAACGGCTATTCAAGGCGAAGAACTTCGCGTAACAGGTAAAAAGCGTGATGATTTGCAGCAAGTTATTTCGCTGGTTAAAGAGTCTAACTTAGGCCAACCTTTCCAATTTAAGAACTTCCGCGACTAATTATGGAATCACTCACCCTTTCTACCGACACTATTACCGCACAAGCGACAGCGCCCGGTCGTGGCGGCGTAGGTATTGTACGTGTTTCAGGTCCTAAGGCTAAAGCCATCGCAGAGGCGTTAGTACCAAGCGCACTAACACCACGTCTTGCGACCTATACGCCGTTTGTTGATGCTAACAACAGCGTAATAGACCAGGGCATAGCACTGTTTTTTAAAGGGCCTAACTCATTTACCGGTGAAGATGTACTTGAACTGCAAGGCCATGGCGGTCAAGTTGTCATGGACATGCTGATTGATGCCGTGCTTGCAACGGGCCATGCCCGGCTTGCCAATCCAGGTGAATTCAGTGAACAAGCCTTTTTAAATGATAAATTAGACCTTGCGCAAGCAGAGGCGATTGCCGACTTGATTGATGCAAGTTCTAAACAGGCAGCAAAAAGTGCGCTGCGCTCGCTACAGGGTGAGTTTTCTACACAAATTCAAACGCTATCAGACCAAATCGTGCACCTTCGTATGTACGTAGAGGCGGCCATCGATTTTCCTGAAGAAGAAATTGATTTCTTATCTGACGGGAAAGTATCAGGTGACTTAAGCGCAATTATGCAAAGCTTAACCAAAGTGCGCGAACAGGCTAAACAAGGCACCTTATTGCGCGAAGGTATGCAGGTGGTGATTGCGGGGCGCCCTAACGCCGGTAAATCGAGCTTATTAAACGCCCTGGCAGGACGAGATAGCGCCATTGTTACCGATATAGCCGGTACCACGCGAGATGTGCTTAAAGAGCATATTCACATTGATGGTATGCCGGTGCACATTATCGACACAGCAGGACTTCGAGAAAGCCCAGATAAAGTGGAACAAATTGGTATTGAGCGGGCGTGGCAAGCTATCAATGAAGCTGACCACGTATTATTCGTTGTAGACTCTACCGCAACTGCTGTTATCGACCCTTATGAAATATGGCCAGAATTTATGGCCCGATTGCCACAAGGCATCCCCGTTACCGTAGTTCGCAACAAGGCCGACCTTAGTACCTTAGATATTGGACAAAGCACAGTTGCCACCGAGCAAGGTGATATCTCAGTTATCAATCTATCAGCCAAAGAAGGTAGCGGCGTCGACACGCTAAAAGCACATCTGGCCAAAACCATGGGCTTCGATACTACAACTGAAGGTCAATTTATTGCGCGCAGACGACACATAGATGCACTCGACCAAGCCTACAGTTATGTAAGCACTGGCGAACAACAACTGCATGATGCTATGGCGGGTGAGTTGCTTGCTGAAGAATTGCGCTTGGCTCACCAGGCACTATGTGAGATAACCGGTGAATTCACGTCAGACGATCTACTTGGTAAGATTTTTTCATCGTTCTGTATTGGTAAGTAGCGCAACCAATAAAGTTACAAGTAAGATGGTGAATAACGTAACGGATAAGCCGTACTTACGTTGAGACGACAATCGTAAATAGAGAAGCAACCTAATAATGAGCAAGCATTTTGAAATCATCGTTGGCACCATGTTAGGCGCCGCAGAATACGTGGCAGATGCCATTGCGGAAAAACTTGATGCGAGCGGGCACACCCACACTATTCACGCTGAACCAAATTTAGATGAGATTAAAACAGAATCAACGTGGATCGTGTGTACATCAACACACGGTGCTGGCGAATTACCTGACAACATCCAGCCGTTCGCAAAACAGCTAGAGGGCGCGGATTTAAGCGCAGTAAATGCCTACGTTATTGGGCTAGGTGACACCAGTTACGACACCTTTTGTTTCGGCGCAAAAGAAATGGAAAAGTATATTAAAAACGCAGGTGGCACGTTAATTACCGACGCGCTATACATCGATGTGCTGGAACACCCTATCCCTGAAGAGGCCGCCGTAGAATGGTTTGACGAAAAGCTGGCCAATGCTTAACAAGCGTTTTTACGTGGAACCAATGCGATGAACAGCAACCTTACCCAAGCTGAACTGGCGGCGTTGCAATCTCCCCTTTCTAACGATTGCCGGGTACTGTATTTACTTGGCCTTCGAACAGGTGCAAATGCGGCAACGACATCGTCCGCCCCTATTGATTATAAGCAATTATTAAATTTGCTAAACGGCGACAGCAAAGACGAACCTTATCAACGCGGTCGTCAAATCAATAGCTTGGTTAAGCAGCTTGAACAAGTGGGTTTGGTTGCCCTGCCCCTTGAACTTGATCTTGAGCACACAATCAACGGGAAAACCCTACTTCTTCCGCTTCTAAGCGAGCCACAATCGGACTTCGACCAACTACATGCCCGTCATAGCGCCATGACCCCTAATTGGACGCCCAATAAAGCGTTGTTTGAAGAAATGGCCTCGCTACTTGGTATTATCGATAAAACATTTGATGACAACGAGGTGGGTGAATTCATTGCCTATTGGTTAGGAAGACCAAGTTCAGTGTTTAGCGAATTCCAATGGACACAAAAGTTTGCCAACAATATCAAGCGCAAGCGTCTCGCTTCAGGCTACGCCCCAACAAAGGTGGTGGGAACGCAACAAGTGAAAGTTGCAGCCGGCATAGAAGCAGATGATAATGCTAGAAAGCTGGTGGAAAAGTATGCCGCAACTAAGAAGAGTTAATTCGTTATGGATCGTATAACCGACAAAATTGCTAATTTAGCGAGAGCGCTCAACAAAGACGTCGATCCCAATCGTGAATACATCGACTATAAAACGCTGCGTAAGCAGTACGAGGCGAAAGCGAACGAAGAAGTATCACAACTACAGCAGCGTAGTAAAAAAGCGCGTGTAGAGGCTATTCATGGCCGTTCTGATCTGAATCCCAAATGGACCTTCGCCAACTTAGTTGAAGACAGTGACGATGTGATTGAAGCCGTATCGATAGCTCAGTCTTTTATTGCAGCCCATGACGACCCTGCATGGCGTCAAAGCGGCTCGCATATGATGCTGTTTTACGGCGATTACGGTCGTGGTAAATCACATATTGCCGGTGCTATTGCCCATCAACTTATAGAGCAGTACGAAATTTCAGTGCTTTATCGTCAACTGTCTACACTGCTTGAAATGCGCAATTTCTCGTTTGATTTTGGGGCTTCAGACAACGCGGGACAGCGCTTCAGGGAGATCAATCAGGAACTGCTAGATGTTGATCTGCTTATTCTTGATGAGGTGTGTGTAAACGAAAGCGTGTTAAAGAAAAATGCGCAGAGCTGGTTTGGTAACCTGCTAAGACAGCGCTTAGTAAACAAGAAAAACTGTATTTTGATCACCAATCACAATTTAGCCGAACTTGAAAATGCCCTTGGCCCCTATTGTTTTGAGTCGATTAAAGAATACGATACTTATAAGGTTAGGTTCCAAGGCCCAAGCCGCCGAGAAGGCTTAACCATTGAACAAGAAGACATGGAAGGCTCTGTTTCACAGCCACGCTATCAACCCAACCAGGTGCGCTAATAGCACCTGGTTTCCTCTCTCTCGAAACCTAGCCCTTACTCTGCTAGGTCTTTTCCTTCATTAAACCTTATTGCATATTCCTGTTGTGCCAGGTAATAGCGAATCACTTAGCCTATTGATCACGCTTTTACCAAAACAATACGGTTTTAATTCATAGATACACTCAACGATCTCCTTCAGTTAAACAAATAACCATTCTTTCAGACCCACTTCTACCTTATAAAAGTGACTGAATTTTGGTCAGCTCCTATGTTTTTCTCCTGAAAAATGGGCTGTTTTGAAAAAATAATCTTGTCGTTCATAAAAACGTGCAGTTTTTTTGAAGGTGTTGATAAATGCGATCGGGCGATCTAATCACAGCTTTTGGAAAAGATCTCCTCCACAATGTGATCACGCTATAACGCACGTATCTACACGATCTTTTGATCGCGATACATAAATAGCAAACATTTTATCCCCAGTTGGATCACATCTTGATCACCCCTGTGGATAGGATCCTACAAACCACTGTGCATAAGCTTTGATCGAAAAAAGAATAACTTTTCAAACGATTCGGGGTGTGGATAAAAAGTCCATTTATACACAAGTTTGAGATAGGGTTATGGATCGGGGTTTCCCAATGTTATTGATCGCGTAACTTGATGATCTTTATGTGCTTTGATCGGTTACCCACAGATCTTGATGATCCTAATAAAAGTAAAAATAAACAGATCTAAAAGAGATCTTAAGATCTTATAATTCGATCACACCTTTTCAAAAACAGGTTTTGAGGAAAATTTAATCATTTTCTTTATCCAATAAGTCAGATAAAATACGCGCCCTTTTTTCAGCAGTCTCTGCGTGAGAAAAATTAGTTTTTAATCGGCTTATCGTAAGTTAATAGTGAGGTTTAACCATGTTTTATGCTGAAGCATTTGATGTCATCGTTGTAGGTGGTGGACATGCAGGTACAGAAGCGGCACTTGCAGCTGCTCGCATGGGTGCAAATACGCTGTTGCTCACTCACAATATTGAGACGATAGGCCAGATGTCGTGTAACCCTGCAATTGGTGGGATCGGTAAAGGTCATCTTGTAAAAGAGATCGATGCGTTAGGCGGTGCAATGGCACTGGCTATCGACAAAGGCGGTATTCAGTTTAGAACATTGAATTCTTCTAAAGGCCCAGCTGTTCGTGCAACGCGTGCGCAAGCTGACCGTACGCTTTACAAAAACGCCATTCGCGACATTGTTGAAAATCAAGAAAACCTAACCCTGTTCCAACAGAGCGTTGACGATCTGATTGTTGAAAACGATCAGGTATGCGGTGTTGTTACGCAAATGGGCTTGAAGTTTAAAGCCAAGTCAGTGGTACTGACAGTGGGTACTTTCCTTGGCGGAACCATTCACATTGGCCTTGAAAACTATCGCGGCGGTCGTGCCGGCGATCCACCGTCTATCGCACTTGCAGATAGACTACGTGCCCTTCCGTTTCGTGTTGACCGTTTAAAAACTGGGACACCAGCAAGACTTGATGCTCGCTCGTTAGATTTTTCTGTAATGCAGCCTCAACCTGGTGACAATCCTACGCCGGTATTTTCGTTCATGGGTGATAGAACTATGCACCCTACACAGATCCCGTGCTATATCACCCACACTAACGAAAAAACCCACGATATCATTCGCGGGGGATTAGATCGCTCACCCATGTTTACAGGGGTTATCGAAGGTATCGGACCGCGCTATTGCCCAAGTATCGAAGATAAGATCACCCGTTTTGCAGATAAGACATCGCATCAAATTTTTGTTGAGCCAGAAGGTTTAAACAGCATTGAAGTTTATCCAAATGGTATTTCAACCAGTTTGCCATTTGACGTACAGATGAACCTTGTCCGCTCGATCAAAGGTTTTGAAAATGCGCACATTGTTCGTCCGGGTTATGCAATTGAATACGATTTCTTTGATCCACGCGATCTGAAACAAACACTGGAAACGAAGTTTATTCGAGGTTTGTTCTTTGCTGGCCAAATTAACGGTACTACTGGCTATGAAGAAGCGGGTGCGCAAGGGTTAGTAGCAGGCGCAAACGCAGCGCTACAAGTTCAAGAAAAAGACCCGATGATTTTACGCCGCGACCAAGCATACATGGGCGTACTTATCGACGACTTAGCCACCATGGGTACGAAAGAGCCGTACCGCATGTTCACTAGCCGTGCAGAATACAGACTACTGCTTCGTGAAGACAATGCCGATAGCCGTTTAACCGCGATGGGCCGAGAGATTGGTCTTGTTGATGATGCGCGCTGGGCGAAATTTAACGACAAGATGGAAGCGGTAGAAAGTGAGCTGCAGCGTCTACGCGGTCAGTGGATCCACCCTGATCACGCGGCAACGCCGGAACTCAATACCATGCTGAAAAATCCGGTGAGTCGTGAACATTCTCTTGAAGAACTGATCCGTCGACCTGAAATGACTTACGGTCAGTTAATGGAAATTGAAAGTGTTGGCCCAGGTCTTGAAGATCCGGTTGCTGCAGAGCAAGTGGAAATTCAAATTAAGTACGCTGGCTACATTGCCCGTCAAATGGATGAAATCGCGAAAACGCAGCGACACGAAAACACCCTGTTGCCGGTTGATATGGACTTCAGCAAGATTTCCGGCTTGTCGAACGAGGTTGTAGCCAAGTTAACCGAAGCCAGACCGGAAACAATCGGTAAAGCATCGCGTATTTCGGGCATTACCCCGGCGGCCATCTCTTTACTGCTGGTTTACCTTAAAAAACACGGCATGTTGCGCAAGCAAGAGAAAATCAGTGCGTAAAACACGCGCTTAACTCAACACATTACTCGCAGCGCTTAGTTTTTCCTATTTATTCGCGTATTATGATAATCATAATTGCCTAAACTATGCGAAAACTAGAAAAACTCGGCGCTTTTCACACTGTCCCATTGCACCAATTTACATTCGTTGTGCGGCTTTGATGAATTCAGGTGCATTTTTCAAGCGCACTTGTATCGAGCATGAAGAGCTGCAGTAACAAACGGCTGTAAATGAGCGGCAAATAACGATTCGCCACGCGTGTTTATGGTATGGACTGTGTAGAGCAAAAAACATTAACGCGAACAGACAGATTTTTCGATGACGATACAGCAAGAATTGCACACCATTTTGGTGTCTGGACTCGATGCCCTTTCACTAGATTTAAGTGATAAGCAACAGCAGCAGTTAGTTGACTATGTGCTGCTTATGGACAAATGGAATAAGGCGTACAACCTGACTTCTGTGCGCGATCCTAAGCAAATGATGGTGAAACACATTCTAGATTCGCTGGCGATTGTGCCCTTTCTTGATGGTAACAATATCATTGATGTTGGAACGGGCCCTGGCCTTCCAGGTATGCCGTTGGCAATCGCGTTTCCAGATAAATCATTCACATTGCTTGACTCATTGGGCAAGCGTGTACGGTTTATGACCCAATGTGTGCACACGCTTGGATTAACTAACGTAACTCCTGTGCAAAGCCGCGTTGAAGAGCACAATGGCGATACGCCTTACGATATTGTGCTAAGCCGAGCTTTCGCTTCGCTAAAAGATATGTTGCACTGGTGTCAGCATCTGGTAGATTCAGAAGGTCAATTTTTGGCGCTTAAAGGTCAGTTTCCACAAGATGAGATAGACGAAGTGAGTGATCACTTCCATGTGAGCAAAACGGAAAACCTCACTGTGCCAAATTTGGTAGGCGAACGACATCTGGTTTGGCTAAAAAAGAAATAGCCGAAAAATAGAAATAGACGAGAACAGGATCTAACGTGGCTAAGGTAATCGCGATCGCGAATCAAAAAGGTGGTGTTGGAAAGACAACCACTGCAGTTAACGTGGCAGCGTCAATGGCAGCAACCAAGCGTAAGGTGTTGCTGATTGATCTCGATCCACAAGGTAATGCGACCATGGGAAGCGGCGTTGATAAATACGACGTTGAATCTACGGCATTTGAATTGTTGATTGAAGAAAAGCCAATTAACGATGTTATCGTTAAAGCGACAAGCGGCAAGTATGACCTCATCGCGGCGAACGGTGACGTAACCGCGGCAGAAATCAAGCTGATGGAAATGTTTGCCCGTGAAGTAAGGCTTCGCAACGCGCTGAAGCCCGTTATGGATTACTACGATTTTGTCTTTATCGACTGCCCGCCTTCGCTAAACCAGTTAACTGTGAACGCCCTGGCGGCTGCCGATTCGGTAATGGTGCCTATGCAGTGTGAATATTACGCACTAGAAGGCCTCACTGCCCTTATGGATACCATTCAAAAATTGGCATCCGTAGTGAATCCAGAATTGAAGATTGAAGGCGTATTGCGTACTATGTACGACCCGCGCAATCGCCTTGCTAACGACGTTTCAGAACAGTTGAAGCGCCATTTTGGTGAACAAGTTTATCGCACGGTTATTCCGCGCAATGTTCGTCTAGCTGAAGCACCAAGCTTCGGTACGCCAGCGATGTACTATGATAAGTCATCGACAGGCGCTAAAGCCTACTTGGCACTGGCGGGTGAAATACTGCGTCGTAGGGACAAAACAACGCCTGCACAGGCAAAAGCAAGTTAAACGACAATAAGCTGAACACTATCAGCACATGCCATAGAGGACACTATGTCAGCACGTAAAAGAGGCCTTGGCCGCGGTTTAGATGCGCTACTCGCAACCAGCCAATCATCTGCTCAAAAAGAACAAGATGCCGCCGAGGTAAATTCAACCAACGGTGAGTTAAGCAAGCTCCCTATTGAATACTTAGTGCCGGGCAAGTATCAGCCTCGAAAAGACATGTCACCTGAGGCATTAGAAGAATTGGCATCGTCCATTCGTGCGCAAGGTATTATTCAGCCTATCGTAGTGAGAAAAGTCGACGAGCACCGCTATGAAATCATTGCCGGTGAACGTCGCTGGCGAGCTTCACAACTAGCACAGCTAGACGAAGTGCCTTGTTTGGTTAAGAACGTGCCTGACGAAGCGGCAGTGGCCATTGCGCTTATCGAAAATATCCAGCGTGAAGATTTAAATGCTATGGAAGAGGCGCAAGCCCTCGACCGTTTAATGAATGAGTTCGCGCTTACCCATCAAGAAGTTGCTGAAGCGGTGGGCAAATCACGCACCACAGTGACAAATTTACTTCGTCTGAATAATTTGAACGACGACGTGAAACTGTTAGTCGAGCATGGCGATATTGAAATGGGTCATGCTAGAGCGCTGTTAGCGCTAGAAGGTGATACCCAGTCGGAAACTGCGCAAGTAGTATCGGGCAAAGGTCTTACCGTGCGCGATACAGAAAAGCTTGTTAAAAAGCTTTTGGAGCCAGCTAAACCTAAGCCTGAGAAGAAAGTTGATCCCGATGTGCAAAACCTTATGACACGACTTTCAGAAAATTTAGGCACTCCTGTGAGTATTGACCACAATGCGAAAGGCAAAGGCAAGCTGACAATTAGCTTTAGCGACCTTGAACAATTAGATGGAATTATCTCTAAAATTCAATAGTTTAAAATAAAATTACTAGAGAAGCTCCCTTTGCCAACCCGCAATTGATACGCTGTTCGGTGCAAACACCGGACACTCTCCTTTCCGGTTATAGCAATAGAAAATTTTCAGAATAACTTTCAAAAAGCGTTGTACTGTTGAAAATTGTCGGTAAAACAGTATACTTCTGACGCTTTTTGTAAGACGTGAACAAGCTGCGAGTAAAAGTGACGAACAAGTTAGCAAAACGCGGGTTAGACCTCGCCAAGAAAGGGCTACTTTTTCAGGCTATTACAGCCCTAGTCGTTACCGCTTTCGCAGGCGCCGCAGGGGGAAGTCATTCCGCCATGTCGGCAGCGGCAGGCGCTTTAATCAGCATTCTGCCGAACAGTGTTTTTATGGCTTTCGCGTTTCGTTACGCAGGTGCCAGTAAAAACGACCTTGTTGCACGAAGTTTTAGCCAAGGCTCAAAATTGAAGCTGGCACTGACAATCATTTTATTTGTAATTGCTTTTAAAGGCTTAAACGCCTCGCCATTAGAGATTTTCATGGCATTTGTGATTACAACCGCTAGCCACGGGCTAGCCATGTTTCATTACGGTACGAAAGAATAAAGACAGCGCGAGGCGTTGCGATAACGAAAACAACGTATTCGACCGATTGAGACAAAAGAACCAGTCACCAAATTTTTACACTTTACAACTTGGGTTAAACAATGGCATCTGAATACACTACCTCAGAATACATCAAGCACCACTTGACCAATGCCACCATGTGCTCAACTGACAACGGAATTGCTTTTAACAAAGCGTGTTCTGGCGCCGGTTTTTGGGCATGGCATGTTGATACACTGGCATGGTCTATCGGTCTTGGTCTTCTTTTCCTAATTATCTTTAGAAGCGTTGCTTCAAAAGCGACAACCGGCGTACCTGGCAAAATGCAGGCGTTTGTTGAGCTTGTTGTTGAGTTTGTTGACGACAACGTTAAAAGCACTTTCCATGGTAAGAGCGCACTTATTGCGCCATTAGCACTGACTATCTTTGTATGGGTATTGCTAATGAACCTTATGGACTTGGTGCCAGTTGATCTTATTCCATGGGTATCTGGTCTTATCGGCCAAGCGGCTTTTGGCATGGATCCACACGACGTTTACAACAAGGCAGTTCCAACCACTGACCTTAACTTAACGTTCGCACTGGCTTCAGGCGTGTTTATTCTTATTCTTTTCTATTCAATCAAGATGAAAGGCATTGGCGGTTTTGCAAAAGAACTGACTATGCAGCCTTTCGGTCACCCTATCTTTATTCCGGTGAACTTTATTCTTGAAACCGTTACTTTGCTTGCGCGTCCGCTTTCACTAGCACTGCGTTTGTTCGGTAACTTGTATGCCAGTGAGCTAATCTTCATTTTGATTGCTACAATTGGTTATTTCCAGCTTCCACTGCACTTCATGTGGGCTGTGTTCCATATTCTGGTACTTCCGCTTCAAGCGTTTATTTTCATGATGCTTACCATCGTGTACTTAAGCCTGGCGTGTGAAGACCACTAAGCATTAACGGGTGTCGGTTTTGATTTTTAATCGACACCGTTTTTACAGAGTTTGACTTTTAAACATTAACTTTAAATTTAACTTAAATCGGAGACGTAAATGTTATACATCGCTGTTGCACTACTGATTGGTCTTGGTGCCCTAGGTACCGCTATTGGTTTCGGTCTACTAGGTGGTAAATTCCTTGAATCTGCTGCTCGTCAACCTGAACTAGCACCTCAACTACAAGTTAAGATGTTCATCGTAGCGGGTCTTATCGACGCCATCGCGATGATCGGTGTTGGTATCGCTCTATACCTATTGTTCGCTGTTGGTGCCTAATTCTACTAAACACTTTTTTAGCGAACTTTAAGAGGAGGGGCGATTGTGAATTTTAACGCCACTTTTATTGGTCAATTAATCGCCTTCGCTGTGTTCGTGGTGTTCTGCATGAAATATGTATGGCCTCCACTAATGGCAGCGATTGAAGAACGTCAGAAGAAAATTGCCGATGGGCTTGAAGCTTCTGAGCGTGCAGAGAAAGACCTAGAGCTTGCTCAAGCGAAAGCTACTGAGCAATTGAAAGATGCGAAAGCGCAAGCAGCTGAAATTATCGAGCAGGCTAAAAAGCGTGCCAACCAATTGGTTGACGAAGAAACGCAAAAAGGCCATGCGGAACGCGAAAAGATTATCGCTTCTGGTTATGCCGAGATTGAAGCTGAACGCAATCGTGCCAAAGAAGATTTGCGCAAGCAGGTTTCTGCACTTGCAGTAGCTGGCGCACAGCAAATCTTACAACGTGAAATCGATGCAAACGCACAAAACGACATTGTTGAAAAACTTGTCGCTGAGCTTTAATAGGGAGATGAGCCATGTCTGAATTGACAACCGTTGCTCGTCCTTATGCTAAAGCTGCTTTCGATTTTGCTGTCGAGAAAGATGCCGTTGCAAAATGGCAAGAAATGCTCGCCTTTGCAGGCGCTGTAGCAGCGAACGATGACATGCACCAGCTTTTGTCTGGTGCGGTTGCCGCTGACACGCTTGCCGACATTTTTAACAATGTTTGTGGTGAGCAACTCGACGAACACGGCCAAAACCTGGTTAAGGTTTTGGCTGAGAATAAACGTTTAGCCGCGTTGCCTGAAATTTCTACTTTGTTTGATGCGTTTAAAGCAGATTACGACAAAGAAATAGAAGTGGACGTAACCTCAGCATCTACGCTGACTGATGCACAACAAAACGAGTTGGTTGCATCTTTGGAAAAACGTTTGGCACGTAAAGTGAAGCTTAATTGTAACGTGGACCCTGCCCTGATCGCTGGAATGGTAATTAATGCCGGCGATACAGTTATTGATGGTTCCGTAAAGTCGAAATTGAACCGTCTAGCAGACGCGTTGCAAGCATAACGGGGATAAGAGCATGCAACTTAATTCCACTGAAATTGCTGAACTGATCAAGAAAAGAATTGAACAGTTCAATGTAAGCAGTGAAGCACGTAATGAAGGTACTATCGTCGCAGTAACAGACGGTATTATCCGCATTCACGGCCTTGCAGATGTAATGCAAGGTGAAATGATCGAGCTTCCTGGAAGCCGTTACGCAATTGCACTAAACCTTGAGCGAGACTCTGTAGGTGCAGTTGTTATGGGTCCTTATGCGGACCTTAAAGAAGGCGATAAAGTACAATCTACTGGTCGTATTCTTGAAGTACCAGTAGGTAATGCACTACTAGGTCGTGTTGTTAACACACTAGGTGAGCCTATCGATGGTAAAGGCGCAATCGACGCAGCTGGTTTCGAGCCAGTTGAAAAAATTGCACCTGGCGTAATCGAGCGTCAATCGGTAGACCAGCCAGTACAGACTGGTTATAAGTCAGTTGATGCCATGATCCCAGTAGGTCGTGGTCAGCGTGAGCTTATCATCGGTGACCGTCAGTGTGGTAAAACAGCAATGGCTGTTGACGCTATCATCAACCAAAAAGGTACAGGCATTAAATGTGTGTACGTAGCGGTTGGTCAGAAAGCATCTACTATCGCTAACGTAGTACGTAAACTAGAAGAGCACGGTGCACTTGACCACACTATCGTGGTTGCAGCATCTGCATCTGAGTCTGCTGCGCTTCAATACCTAGCGCCTTACTCTGGTTGTACTATGGGTGAATTCTTCCGTGACCGCGGTGAAGACGCGCTAATCGTATATGATGATTTGTCTAAGCAAGCTGTTGCTTACCGTCAAATCTCACTACTACTTAAGCGTCCACCAGGCCGTGAAGCTTACCCAGGTGACGTATTCTACCTTCACTCACGTCTACTAGAACGTGCTGCACGTGTAAACGAACAATACGTTGAGCGTTACACAAACGGCGAAGTGAAAGGTAAGACAGGTTCATTGACTGCGCTTCCAATTATCGAAACGCAAGCTGGTGACGTATCTGCATTCGTACCAACTAACGTAATCTCAATTACCGACGGTCAGATCTTCCTAGAAACTGACTTGTTTAACGCAGGTATCCGTCCAGCGGTTAACGCTGGTATCTCGGTATCTCGTGTTGGTGGTGCTGCACAGACTAAAATCATCAAGAAGTTGGGTGGCGGTATCCGTCTAGCCCTAGCTCAGTATCGTGAACTTGCGGCGTTCTCGCAGTTTGCTTCTGACCTTGATGACGCAACTCGTGAGCAACTTGAGCACGGTGAGCGCGTAACTGAGCTAATGAAGCAGAAGCAGTACGCACCACTTTCAATTGCTGATATGGGTGTATCTCTGTTCGCGGTAGAAAAAGGTTTCCTTAAGGGTATCGAGCTTAACAAAATCCTAGATTTTGAAGCCGCTCTTCACTCTTACATGAACAGCGAACACGCTGACCTTATGAAGACTATCAACGAATCAGGTAACTACAACGACGAGATTGCCTCTAAGTTGAACGACGCTTTAACAAACTTTAAAGCGACACAAACTTGGTAATCAATGGTGCTGGTGTTTAACCACCAGCGCAATTCGTTGAGTAATCGGAGAGATAGTCATGGCCAGCGGTAAAGAAATAAAAGGTAAGATTGGGAGTATCAAAAATACTCAGAAGATTACCAGTGCGATGGAAATGGTTGCTGCGTCTAAAATGAAAAAGGCGCAGGAACGCATGGCTTCTGGCCGTCCATATGCACAAAATATGCTTAAAGTGATTGGTCACATTGCAAACGGTAACCTTGAATATCGCCATCCTTATTTGGAAGAGCGTGAAGTCAAGCGCGTCGGTTACATTGTGATTTCCACTGACCGAGGCTTATGTGGTGGCTTGAACACCAATGAATTTAAGCTCGTCACTCAAGACGTCAAAAAATGGCGTGAACAGGGTGTAGAAGTGGATTTCGCTGCATTAGGTTCTAAGGCGTGCAGTTTCTTCAACCGCTTTGGTGGCAAGTTGCTTGCTGCTGAATCTGGTTTAGGTGACAAGCCGTCTGTGAGCGATGTAGTGGGTGTTGTACGCGTTATGCTTAAAGCGTACGACGAAGGACAAATTGACCGAGTATTCTTGGTATTCAATGACTTCGTTAACACCATGACACAGAAACCTGTGATCAATCAGTTATTGCCTTTGCCAAAGTCAGAAGACGAAGAATATCAACATCGTTGGGACTACATCTACGAGCCAGATCCAAAAGAGATTTTGGAAGCACTAATGGTTCGTTACATTGAGTCTCAGGTGTATCAGGGTGTTGTAGAAAACGCGGCGTCAGAACAAGCTGCGCGAATGGTTGCCATGAAGGCAGCAACCGACAACGCCGGTAACCTCATTGATGAGTTACAACTGGTATATAACAAAGCGCGTCAGGCTGCAATCACACAAGAAATCAGTGAGATTGTGAGCGGTGCCGCAGCGGTGTAGGCAAAGGTTTAAAAGAGATAACGAGGACAAATTATGAGTCAAGGTAAGGTCGTCCAAATCATTGGCGCCGTTGTGGATATTGAATTTCCACAAGATGCGGTACCAAGAGTTTATGACGCACTACAAGTTACCGAAGGTGACTTGTCAGGTCTAACCCTGGAAGTGCAACAGCAATTAGGTGGTGGTGTTGTTCGTGGCATCGCACTAGGTACTACTGATGGACTAAAACGTGGTCTTGCAGTAGAAAATACCGGTAACCCAATCATGGTTCCAGTTGGTACGAAGACACTTGGTCGTATCATGGACGTATTGGGTAACCCAATCGACGAAGCTGGCCCAATTGGTGAAGAAGAGCGTATGTCTATTCACCGTGAAGCGCCTAGCTACGAAGATCAGTCTAGCTCGGTAGAACTACTAGAAACTGGTATCAAAGTAATCGACTTGGTTTGTCCATTCGCTAAGGGTGGTAAAGTTGGTCTATTCGGTGGTGCGGGTGTAGGTAAAACCGTAAACATGATGGAGCTTATCCGTAACATCGCAATCGAGCACAGCGGTTTCTCAGTATTCGCTGGTGTTGGTGAGCGTACACGTGAGGGTAACGACTTCTATCACGAAATGAACGAATCAAACGTACTTGATAAAGTATCGCTTGTATACGGTCAGATGAACGAGCCACCGGGTAACCGTCTACGTGTTGCACTTACCGGTCTAACAATGGCTGAGAAGTTCCGTGACGAAGGCCGTGACGTTCTATTCTTCGTAGATAACATCTATCGTTATACCCTAGCAGGTACTGAGGTATCAGCACTTCTAGGTCGTATGCCATCTGCGGTAGGTTACCAGCCTACTCTTGCAGAAGAGATGGGTGTACTTCAGGAACGTATTACGTCAACGAAGACAGGTTCAATCACTTCAATCCAAGCGGTATACGTACCTGCGGATGACTTGACTGATCCATCTCCAGCGACAACCTTTGCTCACTTGGATGCAACGGTAGTACTTTCTCGTGATATCGCGTCTCTAGGTATCTACCCTGCGGTAGACCCACTAGATTCAACGTCTCGTCAGCTAGACCCGCTAGTAATTGGTCAAGAGCACTATGACGTAGCACGTGGCGTACAGACTGTTCTTCAGCGCTATAAAGAGCTGAAAGACATCATCGCGATCCTAGGTATGGACGAACTATCTGAAGAAGACAAGCAAGTGGTATCACGTGCTCGTAAAATTCAGCGTTTCCTATCTCAGCCGTTCTTCGTAGCAGAAGTATTTACTGGTGCACCTGGTAAATATGTATCGCTAAAAGACACAATCAGTGGCTTTAAAGGCATTCTAGACGGTGAATACGATCACCTTCCAGAGCAGGCCTTCTACATGGTTGGTTCTATCGAAGAAGCGCTAGAGAAAGCCAAGAAAGCATAATGACAGGGCTAGCAGTTGCTAGCCTAGCATCATGCTAACGTACCTAATCAGGAGGTTCACATGGCAATGACAGTACATTTGGACGTAGTAAGCGCGGAGAAAGCGATTTTCTCAGGTCGCGTTGAAGCGATTCAGGTGACAGGTAGCGAAGGTGAGCTGGGTATTCACCCAGGGCACGCGCCACTTATCTCTGCTATTAAACCTGGTATGGTGCGTTTGGTTAAACAGCACGGTGAAGAAGAAGTAATCTATGTTGCAGGTGGTGTACTAGAAGTACAACCTGGCAATGTTACCGTACTGGCTGATACCGCGGTTCGAGCTGAAGATCTTGACGAGCAGGCAGCAGAAGAAGCCAAACGACGTGCAGAAGAGCACATCGCCAACCCAGGCGCTGACTTTAACTACGCTGAAGCAGCTCACGAGCTTGCAGAAGCTATTGCTCAACTTCGTCTTATTCAGAAGTTACGCAAGTAAAAAGCACAGCTTTGAAAAAACCCGCCAAATGGCGGGTTTTTTATTGCCGAACGAAAAGTGGTCGTTCACATTCTCTTACGTTTATTTTTATTGCTATCGCACTACACAAAGCTTATCGTTAGAGCGTTTTAACCGATTTAAATTAAAACGTAATCGGCGCTAATTCTAGTGCCACCTTTGCCTGTAACGAATTATAGAAATGAAGCTTAACCCGTATTCCAACATGCACAA
Source organism: Alteromonas sp. G4i13 (assembly GCF_054960505.1). Lineage (NCBI taxonomy): Bacteria > Pseudomonadati > Pseudomonadota > Gammaproteobacteria > Alteromonadales > Alteromonadaceae > Alteromonas > Alteromonas sp. G4i13. Next base: position 26,529 of record NZ_JBHNYX010000006.1, read on the forward strand.
AGGTGCCTCTATTGGATTTTTTCCTCTGCTATCAACACTGATTTTACTTTCAGTGCATTATTTTACGGGTGCGTTAGATTGGCCTGAAGTGGGAAATGTACGTGCACAGCGCGACTTCAACTCTGCTATTGGTATGTCGCTTATTACAGGATACTTTTGGTTTGCGCTTCGTTTAATGCATCAAAACGTGGCTAGCACCCTTATTTCTTTGCTTGTAAAAACCAATCAGCTTAGTCAGTTTTCGGCGCATAGGCGAGAACTCGCCATTGAATTTAGACACCATATTTTCAATGCAATCATCATTTCTATTATGATCACGATTGTTTACTGCATATTCGAAGGATTGATCACGGTAAAACAAGAAATACACGTTTTATTCTTAACGGCCACAGCCGTCCCCTTTTGGTTCTTGGCCATTTTATTTTTGTTTCAGATCTCCTCCAACATTAAGTACCTAACTTCTAAAGTTTTGCCCCAAGCCGGTGGAAATATTGACCGACTTAAGTCCATCATGACGATTTTAAAATTAGGAACAACTAACAGCATATTTGCGATGGGAGCACTGGCCATTTTTCCTATCTTTTGGTTGAAAAAAGACATTCCTTCCATTGATGTACTAGTAGTGACGTTCTTCACGGGGATAGTGAGCGTTTATCTATTTTGGCCGGTAATAAAGCTTAAAAGTATGCTTGAGAAAGAGCAGAAAGCTGCTGTTCTGCACCTTGAGGAAAACATAGAAGACGGTATTAAACGATGTGCAAAGCACGAAGAATTCTCTACAGCTGCGTCAATTGAGCAACTAGAAAGCGAAAAAGAACGAGTCTTAAAAATGGGGGCGAGGGTTTTTGCCCCAAGAGATAAGGCTAGAGTGGCTGCGTGTATTGCGTTAATACCGATTTCTTGGGTTCTATTGTTCATTGTTGAATGGTTAATTCAACTCCCTCGCTATCATTAGTCTATTCGGGTCTGTTGTTCTTTGCCTTATCTTTTCGCAGCGGTCTATGTGGTATCTAGACAAGGCTCGCTTAATCCCTTCTCGCACCCTAACAGCTATTAATAATTGTCGTATTCACATTGCGTTGGTATGGTAAATCTTCTTAGGTCATAGAGATATCATTGTGCGAATATACGGCGACACGCGTTCAGGAAACTGTTACAAGCTCCAACTGCTTCTTTCTTTGTTAGGTAAAACCTGCGAATGGATTGATGTGGACATTATGAAAGGAGAAACACGCGCTCCTTCTTTCCTAGAAAAGACCCCTAATGGGAAAATTCCGTTGCTTGAACTAGACGACGGCAGGGTGTTGTCAGAATCCAATGCCATCATGCACTACCTGGCATCTAACACTCCTTTAATCCCCTCTTCTCCCTATAGTTTTTCGCAACTTTTACAGTGGCAGTTTTTCGAACAATACAGTCACGAGCCTTATATCGCCGTTGCTCGTTACATCAATGTTTATTTAGGGCTACCCGAGGACAGGAAAGCGGAGTACGAATCTAAACAAGCGGGTGGATATCGCGCACTAGCTGTCATGGAGCATCAACTTAAAATTACGCCGTTTTTGCTAGGTGACACGTTAACTCTTGCGGATATTTCATTGTTTGCGTATACCCACGTTGCCCACGAGGGCGGGTTTGACCTTTCCGCCTATCCTGCCATTCGAAATTGGATAAGTTTAGTCAAAGATCAAAAGGGCTTCGTTCCCATGAACGCGTAATGTGCGCTAAACGAAGTTCTACGCTAGAAATGCCTTCTATGTGACATAGGGCCTTGCCACTTATCTTGTAAGGCTCTCTGTGCTCTGTAAAGCCCAGAAACGTCGATTTGATCTAAGCACTGTAGCGCATAAGCTGTTGCTTCTAGCGTGGAAAGTGCATTGCTTAATGTCGTATGACGAATAGCATAGTTAGAAGTGGGTGCAGAAATGAAGTGAAACGCTGGTAACTTTGTTAACCATGGGTTCTGTTTAACTAGACCAAATGCTTGTTTCCAACTTCCATCTATTAGAATTAGCGTTGTGATCTCAGAACGTGCAACGGCATCGACATTTTCTATCGGTGTACTGCATTCACTTGGGTAAACAAGCACTGAATGTCGACGTGAGCAGTGTTCGGATAGGGATTGCATAGCGACGACATCATTAGCAAGTATGATTCGCGTCGAAGGAATACACAATGAAACTAAGCGCGCCGTATTCTTGGCGTGAAGTGCTTCTTTTTCGTGTTGAATTATCACAATCTCTAACGATGTATCTACTGTGTTAATGTGAGAGCAAATACAGGTTTTTTGAGGATATCCACAGTGTTCACAATAAAGGCGCATAACTGAATTTCTTTATTCTCTTTTGAACGTTTATCGCACTTATTAACTAAGTAACTTAATAGATAGGATAATATACAACATGCCGAATGAAGCAGTACAATCTAGAGTAGAGAAAACGCTTTCTTTAGTGCCTGAGGGACAGGTAATAAGTTACGCCTTGCTCGCTGACCTGTGTGGATTACCCGGCAGAGCTAGAATGATGGGAAAGTGTTTAAGAGAGATAAATGCTGACTGCCACTGGCATCGCGTACTACGTGCTGACGGTAAAATTGCTTTTCCTGCTGGCTCTGATAAAGCGGATGAGCAGCGAGAGCGATTAGCAGAGGAAGGTGTGGTCGTTAAAAACTACCGAGTGAATATGACGAAGTTTGGTTGGAAGCCAGATTTACACACTATACTAGTAGAGTTAGAGTACTGAGCTTTCACTTTTTATATGAAAGCAGTTAGCAAATATATGGCGATTAATATAGTGCAGTGCATATAAGATGATAAAAAAGATTACTATTGATCAGTTAGTGCCAGGCATGTTTGTTCATCAAATTTTAGAGCAAAAAGGTGCGTTGAGGGTTACGAGCCAAGGCCGCGTTACGTCTGATGACGTGGTTAAAACACTTAGAAAGCGAGGTGTGAAAACCCTCGCCATTGATACAGATAAGGCGTTTAACGTTGAGCAACCTAGCTCATCGGCCACTGTGGAAAAGCACCAAAACTCGCCTTCTGATCAGCCGGTAAAATCAAAAAAAGTATCACTAGAAAATGAGCTGGTAAGAGCCGCAAAGCTTCACGAGCAAGGAAAGGCAATTCAAAAGTTGTTACTTGCCAATGTACAAAAAGAGACGCCTTTTGATGCGAGTATTCCCAAAGCATTTTCAAACAAGTTGGTAGAGTCGGTAGATAGAAACCCCGATGCGTTGCTTTGTCTGACTAAAATTCGAGAAAAAGACGACTATTTACTAGAGCATTCTCTGAACGTTGCTATTTTACTCGCCAATTTTGGCAAGTATTTAGGGATGTCTGAAGAAGAGGTGCAAGACCTTTCCTATGCTGGCTTTCTACACGACTTGGGCAAAATCAAAATTCCAGATGAAATTCTTCATAAGCCAGGCCGCCTTACGGACAGCGAAATGGAGATCATGAAAGGTCATGTAAAGCACGGGGTCGACTATTTAAAAAGTACGGAAATTGCGCAGCCACTGATTCAAGCGATTAGTGAGCATCATGAGCGATTGGACGGGTTAGGCTACCCTGCTGGGACCAAAGGTGAGGATATTAGTCAAGCAGGCCGAATGCTTGCCATTGCCGATATGTACGATGCACTCACCGCGGACCGGGTGTATAAGGCCGGTATGTCTAGCCAAAAGGCATTCTCTATTTTGATGAGTGATGCGCCAACGCGTCTTGACCAGTCGCTCGTTCAACAGTTTATAAAGTGTCTGGGCGTATACCCCGTAGGGAGCCTAGTTCTATTATCAAATGATAAATTAGCGATGGTGCTTGAACATAGAGACTCCCCACTTACGCCACTCGTAAAGGTTTTTTATTCGGTTCGCAGTAACCACTATCTAACGCCGAAAGATGTTGACCTATCATCGGATAAAACAGTCAGTATCAACAAAGCCGTCATAGCGTCTGACTATAAGATTGATGTGAACGCATTTTTTGAGCGCTCAGTTTCAATAGGCTACAACGTTACTTTTTAGCAACACAGTGTAGTATTTACACTGTGTACCAACGCATTTTTTCTTCTTTATTCCAACGTTCATTTAGCTAACGTTCAGGTTTGATGTCCTACACTCCTCTAAACAAGAAGTGCTGTAGTGCCTTTGAGTGCTGATCTTAAGGAAAAGTTAAGCAGGAAACGAACTCGTGGCGCTCAGATACTCGTTGTTGCTTACATACAGAATATTTGCCAGTGGAACGCTAATTGCTATCACTGTAGTTGTTTAATGCAAAACTAACACTGAGCTTATTGAGAGTGGCAATGGATAAATGCAACTCATCAATATTAAGCTTTTAATTGAAATAAGAGGAAGTTATGAAAAAGACTCTTGCTGTAAGTTTGATTGCTGCGTCACTAACGGTAGCAGGTTGCGCAACTGATCCGAATAATACGCAAAAAGGTGCCGCTATTGGTGCGGTAGTAGGCGCATTGCTGGGTAAAGCGACAGGTGATAACGACAAAAGTCGTTATGCGTGGGGCGCTGCGGTAGGTGCAATCGCAGGTGGTGCGATAGGTAACTACATGGACAAACAGGAAGAAGAGCTTCGAAATGAGCTTTCTGATACTGGCGTTCAAGTTGTGCGAGAAGGCGATAATCTGCGATTGATCATGCCGGGCGACATTACCTTTGCTACTGACAGTTCTAGCATCAGCCCTAACTTCAATCCGGTTCTTCAAGACGTTGCCAAAGTTGTAAACAACTACGAAAAAACTGTTCTTATGATCAAAGGCCATACGGATGACACTGGCTCTGAGCAGTACAACCAGTCTTTATCTGAGCGTCGTGCAGGAGCGGTTAAGAATTTACTTATTAACTATTCCGTTAACCCGACGCGTATCACGACGGTAGGTATGGGCGAATACGCACCTAAAGTACCTAACAATAGTGCAGCAAACCGCTCGATGAACCGTCGAGTAGAGATGGAAATTCAACCACTCACACAGTCTAATACCTAAAGGTAGTTAAGACACAAAGAGAAACAAAGGCCCCGTTACGTCGGGGCTTTTTTTATTGCATGGTTTTAATTTGACTAGCAACGCTATCTGCAAGCGCGTTGGGGATAGGGATCGTTAAATGGTATTGGGTTACTTTCCACTTCGCTCCCTCTTTTATTAAGACACCCGTGCCTCGTGTTTCTCCCAGGCTTTCATTATCGAGCAGTTCATCGAACCAGGCTACGTCGTGATTAGGGGAAAAATAGATATGCCTGTCTCGCGGGTGGTATGTCCATCCTCTGCCCTTGTCAAAGTGAGGTTTGGCATACGCCTTAAACGCTTCTTTGGTCCATACCTCAGATGCGTCGGTGCCAATAAAGATAGCGCTGTCGTGATACAAACCAAAATACTGCTCAAAGTCTGCAATAGACGCATTGTGATGTAGAGCATTAAGTGTCTGATTCACTGCGTCGCGGTCGTTGTTCGCAACGGCCGTCGTCGCAACAGCAAGCATGACCAGACCTAACAATAGATATTTCATAGTGACTCCGTTTTTCTTCTAGTATTTCTTATTATGCTGTTGAACGCATCATTAGTATATTCGAAGCAAATAATTGCCACTGTTTACTGCAATGTTATAGCATTGGGTTAATCGTTTAACTATCGATGCAGTAAGTGGCTAAAACTACCGCGAAATTCTGAACGAAGTTGTGTTGATAGCAAATATTTCCTCCTTGATGTAATGGCTAAAATGTCTTCTAGTATTCAACGAAACCGTATTCGAAGCATCGATATGATGCGTGGCTTGGTCATGCTGATTATGCTTATCGATCACGTGCGAGAGCGCTTTTTTCTGCATTTGCAGGTATCTGATCCTATGGATATCGATACTACGTCACCTTCTCTATTTTTCACACGGTTAGCCGCCCATTACTGCGCACCCACATTCGTGTTTTTGACGGGGCTGTCTGCATGGCTCTATCCCAATCCAATGGACTCAGCGAATAAGGCTAAGCCGACACGTAATGTCAGAGAGTTCTTAATTAAGCGTGGATTGTTTATTTTGTTCTTAGAGGTCACATTTATTACGTTTAGCTGGGGGGCGAGTTTCCAAACGCTTTATCTTCAGGTGATGTGGGCCATAGGTATCAGCATGATTGCTCTGGCTGTATTGAGTTATCTTCCAAGAACTCTGTTGCTCATTTTAGGCCTCTTAATTGTCTTTGGACATAATGCACTAACGCCAATTAGCTATGTTCCACATGAAACAGGCTATACGCTTTGGACAATGCTGCACGATAGAGGATATATACTTCAGTCAGCCGCCCTAAACATTAAAGTGAGTTATCCCGTGCTTCCTTGGATAGGGGTAATACTGCTCGGTTATGCATGTGGGCCTCTTTACAGTCAACAGCTTGATAAAGCGCGACGCGGTCGGTGGTTGCTTGGTTTATTTGCAGTGTCGCTCAGCCTATTTTTCCTACTTCGCGGTTTAAATATTTATGGTGAGACCTTGCCTTGGGAGCTACAACAAAGTGCCATCACTACGTTGATGTCATTACTTAATTTGACTAAGTACCCCCCGTCTTTAGCATTTTTGCTCTTTACACTGGCCGGCATGTTTCTATTGTTGTTTGCTTTCGAGCGCGTTAAGGATACGCAGTTTGCGTTTCTTGACACCTTTGGCTCGGTCCCGATGTTTTTCTACATCCTGCATTTGTACGTATTGCTGGTGATGTACGGTATTGCATTCTTTATTTGGGAGGCGAATAAAGGAAAATACGTGGGAGTAGACCATATTTGGCAAATATGGTTAATAGCTGCTGGCCTTAGTTTAGTGCTTTATTTCCCTGTTAAATGGTTTAGCGCCTATAAATCAAAGCACCACGCCCCTTGGCTTAAATACTTGTAAGACAGGCCTTCGCGTCTATTGTGGGTCGTATCATCATTAAGGTGGGTAGCAAAGTGCGCTATTGGGAGCGAAAGGCGCTTAATTGAAAGTTTTAATTAAGAGTTTAGATGAAAGTCGGTTTACGACTTACCAACTTGGCTTCATCCTTCATGTTTTACCGTAGACTCCCGAACAACCAAGGAAGGTTCGAAATACAGCTGAACGTTATTAGCCTGACCATATACTTTATTAAGTATGTATTTGGCTGACATTTCAGCCATTTCCGCAATTGGGTTACTGACCGTGGTAAGACGAGGAAAAACATGGTGGGCAAATACCACGTCATCGAAACCGACCACAGACAAGTCGTGGGGAAGGCTCATGCCTAAATCTCTCGCGCAGCTTATCGCACCCGATGCCATCCAATCGTTGGCGCACACTAAAGCCGTGAAAGGCACATCGCGTGCCATGAGCTCTAACAAGCCAATTTTCCCGTCTTCTTCAGAATAGTCGCCGTTAAATATCAACTGTGGGTTTATGGGCAACCCTGCTTCCGACAAGGCGCGTTTATGTCCCTCCAAGCGCAAGCTCGCGTCACACTTGTCAGGCGGACCAGAGATATATGCAATGTCTTTATGGCCTAGCTCGAGTAAGTGGCGGGTAGCCAGATATCCACCCTTTTCATTATCGAGGCTAGTGCATGCCTCAGGTAGCCCTTCTACCTGCCTGTTAACCAAAGCAACGGGAAGTTTCGACTGGTTTAACTCCAATAAATACTCATCGGATAATGCTTCAGCATGCATGATGAGTGCATCGCAGTTACGGCTAATAAGAAACTCTACCGCATCTTTCTCTGTTTCTAGGCAATTTCGTCCTACCGAAATAATGACATGTTTATCTGCGGCACGCAGCGTTGACTCCACAGCTTGCATCAGATCGCCAAAAAACGGGGCGTTGAGTTCAGGTACGAGTACCCCGACGCTGTCAGTGCGGTTATTTGCCAATGAACGAGCGACAGAATTTGGGCGGTAATTTAACTCTTTAACCGCTTTCTCTACGCGTTCTTTCAGTACTTTGTTTACCGAAGCCTTACCATTTAATACGCGGGATACCGTAGATAAAGAAACACCTGCACGCTCGGCAACTTGATAAATGGTGGGCACGTGATAAGACCTCGTTCTCTAAAACAATCACTCTAACTGACTGTATTATGCCGATATCGGCGGTTGTTCGCTACGTCGAGAGAGTAAAGCTTGTGTAACTTCTTTTTGTTTTTCGTCATTTAATGGGTACAGACAGATTAACGCCGCGCCAGCAAAGCCAAATAGGGCCGGTATCCAACTCATTAAAGACTTCATACCTGGAAGCGTTTGATTAATTGTATTGATATCAAGACCGTTATAGCCATAGCTTCCTAGTACCAACAAGACGAGCGCCCCTGCGAAGCCTCCCCCTGTTTTTTGAACAAAAGAGCCTGCAGAGTAGACGAGTCCGGTGGCTCTTCGACCTGTCTTATATTCGCTGTAGTCTGCCGAGTCTCCTAGCATAGAGAAAAATAAGGTAGGCAATATGGCGGCAAAAAACTCTGCACTGCAACCTAGAATGAATATGGCGCTCACGCTTTTCTGAGGAACAAAATAAATGCCAGAGGTCAATACGCTACTTGCTAACAGCGCGATAATAAAGAGCTTCTTGCGACCAAACATAGCGGCTAATTTGGACGTTGCTAATGCGCCGAAAATCGACACCACCAGCAGTGAAATGAAAAAGTAGCCTGTGAGTAGCTCATTGCCCACGTAATATTTGAAATAGTAGGCAATAACGCCATATTTGATGCCATTAAACATCATGGTTAGAAAACCCATTCCTAACAAAATTAGCCAGGGTTTATTGGAAAGCAGGTCGATAATATCCTGCTGAGAACGGGTGTTCTCGGCTTCCGGTCGGCGAATTAACCGTTTAATTGCAATAGTAGTAAGCGCTATAACAGTAATGAAGATTGCCCCAGTTAAAGCGTCTCGATAATAAAAGAAGGCGGTTATTGCTGAAAGAGGAACTAGAATTAACGGTAGTTGCTTTCCCAAGTCGATGAGTTCAGATGTTAGTGAACGAGGAGCGGGCGCTACTTGGGTACCTGTCTCTGTTTTTGGAGAGTCCAGTTTAGTGTCTTGAGGCTTTGAAACCTGCTGCAACGTAACGCGCTCTTTCGTGGTAAAAACTGTTACACACATTAATATGATAAGCAACGTGGCAAACAACCACATGGTATATTGATACCCTACAGCAGTGTTCCCTTGGCCTAGCAAGTCCACCAGCATAGGCAAACATCCCATAACAAGCAGTCCACCAAAGAATGCCCCAGCAAAACGAAAGCCAGACAAACTTGTACGCTCTCTATCATCACTGGTCATCACGCCCATTAGCGCTGAGTACGGTACATTATTAACCGTATACGCTAAGGTTAGTCCGATGTAGGTCAGGTAAGCGTAAATGAGTTTGCCTGAATACGAGAGATCAGGTGTGGTAAAGCAAAGGACCATGAAAAGGCCAAGAAAAGGGGTGGAGCCTAATATCCAAGGGCGAAACTTTCCCATCTTAGTCTGGGTTCTGTCAGCAATCATTCCCATGATAATATCGGTCACACCGTCAGAAAGACGAACGACAAGAAATAGCATCGCAGCTGCAGCGGCTGTAATACCGAACGTATCGGTATAAAATACCGCCAAATATGCAAGTGCGCCCCGCCAAACTAAATTGGCCGCAGCGTCGCCCATGCCATAACCCACTTTTTCTTTTAATGTCAGCTTATGGTTCATTGCTATTTCCACTGTTGTTATGTTCGGCTTGCTATGAGCGCTTTGTAAGCATTGGCGCTAAGTTTAAGCGTACGCTTTTGCGTTTCAAAATCCACATAAACTAGCCCAAATCGCTTTTCATATCCTTCCGCCCACTCGAAGTTATCAAGGAGGCTCCATGCGAAGTAACCACTCACTTCTACTCCATCAATCACTGCGTTGTGTACCATGTTTAAATGGGCATTGTAGTAATCAACCCGATCAACATCATTAACAAGACCATCTTTGAGTTCGTCTGCCATTGCAGCACCATTTTCAGTTATAAAAATGGGAGGGAGCGTATATCGTTCGTTTAATGAAGTAAGTAAATCATAAAGCGCTTTTGGATAGATTTCCCAACCAATATCGGTCAATGGACCTTGATGAGGATGCTCGAAATACAATGCGCCTTTCTCTTCGGGCGCAGAATAGTGTAATCGCGTGTAGAAATTTACCCCTAAGAAATCGATGGGCTGACAGATTGTCTCCATATCACCAGCTTCAACTGGTGGTCTATCCGCTTCGTCTATATCAAATAACACTTCGGGGTAGCTTCCCTCCATTAAAGGCTGCATATACCATTGGTTGATATAGTCATCTGCTTTGCGGGTGGCTAAGAGGTCTTCTGTCTTTTGTGTGGCGGGGTAGCATGGCGTAAAATTCAATACTATACCGGCTTCGCTATTTGGGACATTTTTTCTAAGCACCTTCATCCCAAGGCCGTGTGCTAGCAAAATGTGATGAGCCGCAGTTCTTCCGTATTTTCTACCCGTTCTGCCCGGGGCGTGTACGCCTATTTCATACCCTAAATAAGCACTGCAAAAAGGTTCATTGAACGTTGCATAGGAAAAAACGGACTCGCCTAACGCCTGCGTTATTTTGTCAACATAGTCTTCAAATGCATAAGCAGTTTGTCGGTAAAGCCACCCACCTTTATCTTCCAGGTGCTGAGGGAGATCCCAGTGATAAAGGGTAACAAATGGCTTAATGCCTTTTTCATTTAACGCATCAACTAGCGTTTTATAAAAGGCAACGCCTTTTGGATTTAGCTCACCTTCTTGAGTGATAACGCGCGGCCAAGAAATAGAGAAACGGTAAGCGTCTACATTTAAGTCTAACAAAATGTCGAAATCTTCTCTCCACCGAGCAATATGATCACAGGCGACATCGCCATTGGAGTGATCAGCAATGGCTGAAGGCCGTTCACAAAATCTATCCCAAATACATTCGAGACGGTTATCGACATCCCCTTCTATCTGAAAACTTGACGTGGCAGTTCCATAAAGAAACGAATTTTTGAGTAAGGGACTGCCTGCGGGAAGCGAAATGCTGTTCATATGTCGATAACCTTTTTCTTACTGCACAAATTCTAAACGGATGCTGGCAGTACAATGAATCTGAAATAACAAAGCGGTTTATAGCACAAATAAAAAACAATTAGAAAGCGCTTTCTCATATTTATGTCATTTTTACGTTAATGGAATTAAGTGACTGATAATATTTCTATGGCTATCACAGGAATCTAATAGAGTTTTGGTTTTATTATAAATTGTTGAATATAATAGTTTTGTATTTTTTATGAGGAGTTTGGTGTTCTCCGATATAGTTGTTGTCTGTGAATTAATTGTAAAAAATGTGTTGATCTTAAACTTTTGTTGAATTAATGTTCGGAAAGCGCTTTCTTACGCCTGGGTATTCTAGCTTCTCTTTGGGAAAGCCCTTTCTGGCGGCGCGTAAGGTTCACAACACATATAAAAGCCACTATTAAAGAGAGATAGACCGTGACACAAACAACACCAAATAAAAGCAAGATCGCAGCAAGTTTGTCATTGATACTCGGGACCGCTTTGAGTAGCGGTGTGATGTCATCTGCGACGGCGCAAGAAACAGAAAAAGACATAGAAGTTATTCAGGTATCAGGTATACGAAGTAGTGTTCAAGAGTCGATGGGTATCAAGCGTGACTCTGCTGGTGTTGTTGATGCCATCTCAGCAGAAGATATTGGTAAATTTCCTGATACTAACTTAGCAGAGTCACTACAGCGTATTACTGGTATTTCAATTAGTCGGAATAATGGTGAAGGAAGCCAAGTCACAGCGCGTGGTTTTGGACCTGACTTTAATATGGTAACGCTGAATGGACGTACGATGCCTGGTTCTGCGTTACCTGGTGGTGGCGGAGCAGCAAATTCTCGCGCCTTCGATTTTTCTGACCTTGCTTCTGAAAGTGTTAGAGCGGTTGAAGTGTACAAAACAGGTAGAGCGAGTATTGCAACTGGGGGGATTGGGGCTACGGTAAATATACGAACAGCACGTCCCTTTCAAGCATCTGACAATGGCATTACCGCAAGTGTAGGCGCAAAAGCACTGCATGATACGACTAACCGTGTAGGTGATGATGTTACGCCTGAAGTATCTGGCTTCATCAATTACCTCAATGATGACAATACCTTTGGCGTTACGTTTACCGGTTCATTCCAACAGCGTGACAGTGCTGCACAAGGTGCGTTTGTGAACGAGTGGCGCGTAAATCCATTTGATGGCACGGTGCCCCAATCACCTGATCCAGCGAACCCAGATAGCGGTGACCCAATTGTGCTGAACAACGCACCAGCCATGGGACAGCTTTTCGCCATTCCCTCAGATTTACGTTATTACATGGCAGACCGAGAGCGTGAAAGAACGAATGCACAGCTAACGTTCCAGTTTGCTCCTTCAGAAAAAATGACGGCCACGCTTGATTACACCTATTCAAAGCAAGACTTATACGAAGCTCGAGCCGAGCAATCGATATGGATGGATGATAGGTACTTCACCGAACTAACCTTTGATGATGAAACGGTAAAAACGCCAGTATTGATAACTCAAGAACGCCGAGATTTGCTACCTCGTGATCTAGGCTTGGCGCTTCAAGAACTAAACCAAGTCAACGAAAACAAGTCGATCGGCTTAAACCTTGAGTACTTCGTAAATGACGAGCTAACTCTAGTCTTCGACCTTCATAATTCGACGGCAGAAGGACGCCCAGATGCGCCCTATGGAACGTGGACAAATCTTGGTTTAGGCGCAAACGTAGTTAAAGGGCAAGGTGTCGATTTCAGAGGCGACTTCCCTATTATGTTCGTCGATTTTGACGATGAAGCTCGTGATAATCTTAACGGTAATGGCGTGCTTGACCAAGATGACGTAGGTACATCGATATTGGACATGAATTTCTCGTCGCAAGACACCGAAATTACTCAAGCTCGTCTTGATGGCTCTTACGTTATGGATACCGGAAGCATTAACTTTGGTATTGAGTCACGCTCAATGGAGAGCACATCGCTCCAATCTCTAACCCGCCACACCATGGGCAACTGGGGAATTGAGAACCCGGGTGAGCTTCCTGCTGGTTCGTTAACACCGCTGGATTTGGCGAGTGAGTTTAGCGATTTCAATACTGAGGGGATGTTCTCTCAGGGCTTTACCGGTAGCGTTGCGCAAATTGGTGCATTTGCTGCTCAAGAATACGGTTTTGATTTTCTTGCCAACAACCCGTTTGCAACTAACCGTACTATTGAAGAAGACATAACAGCGGTTTATTTCGAATTGGATTTATCTGGCGAGTTAAACGGCATGGAGTACAACCTGTTGGCAGGTGTACGCTACGAAAATACCGATGTAACTTCAATTGCAAATATAAGTTTACCTAGCGGCATTGCGTGGGAAGGTAATAATGACTTCAACGTCCGCTTTGGAAGCGACATGGAAGATGTTGAAGTTGAATCAAGTTACGACCATGTACTTCCTGCATTAGATTTCGATATCGAAGTTGTTGAAAACATGATTGCGCGATTCTCTTACAGTAAGACAATAGCGCGACCCACGTACAACAACTTGAGCGCCGCTGCGACAGTATCGCCTCAAAGCGGGCCGACAATTCTTACTGACAGCATTACCGCCACCGCGAGTTCAGGTAACCCATCGCTGATACCATTAGAATCAGACAACCTTGATCTTTCATTCGAATATTATTTCGATGAGACAAGCTATGTGTCGGTTGGTTTTTACGATAAGCGTGTTAAGAACTTTATCGGTAATGAACAAGTTGAAGAAAATATCTTTGGGTTGAGAGACGTTACCAATGGACCGCGTGCAGAGGCGGCTCGCGCTGAATTAGAGGCGCGTGGTATTCCAATTAATGACACGTCATTGTTTAACATGGTTGCTGCGATGGAAAACGGTATCGAGTATGACTCGTTGACTGACGAGCAGTTTGAGCAGCAATTCGATGTGCTGCCCAATAGCGAAGATCCGTTGATTACCTTCATTAACTCTAAACCTGTTAACAATAAAGCGGCGAATATTTACGGTTTCGAACTTGCTGCGCAGCACTTCTTTGGTGATAGCGGCTTCGGGGTACTGGCTAACTACACCACAGTGCAAGGTGATATTGGTTTTGATAATGACGCAAATCCATCGATAACTCAGTTTGCCCTTGTGGGACTAAGTGACACAGCAAACCTCATCTTGATGTATGAGAAAGATGCTTTGCAAGCGCGTATTGCCTACAACTGGCGTGATAAGTTCCTTGATACAACCTCTCAGTACATTAATGAGCCGGGCTATACCGAAGACTATTCACAAATAGACTTCAATGTTTCTTACGACATCACTGAAGATCTTACGGTGTCATTTGAAGGGATAAACATCACAGATGAAAATATCCGTAGACACGGCAGAACAAGTGCTATGTTGTGGAAATTAGATGAGCTTGGCGCTCGCTATGCACTGGGAGTTCGCTACAAGTTTTAACGATTGGGGTGTGTTTACCCGCTAAAGTGCTTAGGGTTGCGCTTTAGCGGGTTTTTTTGTCATAGTGCTGTTTGAATAGTAACCAGAAAAACGACTGAACATGTTTGTAGAAGTGCAGTGGGGCATATCGTGGTTCTTAACGTATGAGTGATAACGAAAGTCATAGCAGTATGCATCGGGTCGTCATTGTCGGTGGTGGTACGGCTGGGTGGCTTGCAGCAGGGATACTTGCCGCAAAACTAAGCGCGAATCACACCGTTACCTTGATAGAGTCACCCAACATCCCTTCTTTAGGTGTGGGCGAAGGCTCTTGGCCGTCACTGCGCGATACCCTTCTTGATATTGGTATTAGTGAAACGGAATTCTTAACGCTGTGTCATGGCGCTTTCAAGCAAGGCTCCAGCTTTGTTAATTGGCGTAAAGGCGGGCACTGCTATTATCATCCATTTACCGTTCCAACAGGCTACAACGAGCTCGATATTTATACATGTTGGAAATCAATCGCACCAAACACATCGTACGAAGATGTGTTTTCGTTACAAGCCGCCATGTGTGCCGCAGGCAAGGCGCCAAAGCAAATTGCTACGCCGGACTACGCCCATGTGCTCAATTACGGTTACCATTTCGACGCCACAAAGTTTGCTGAGCTGTTAAAAAATCATTGCGTAGACAAGTTAAATGTCGCTCACGTCGTTGGTCATGTTGACAGTGTTCACTCTCATCAAAACGGAGATATTGAAAGCGTATCAACAAAGGACGGGAAAAAAATAGTTGGCGATCTATTTATTGACTGTTCAGGCCACAGCGGCCTGCTCATCAATAAACACTTTGCTATTCCTTGGATACCCGTTAAGCGCACAATGCTCAATGATCGCGCTGTTGCGCTTCAAGTGCCTTATTCAAACGAAGATGCTGAAATAAAAAGTACCACAGTGGCCACTGCACAAACCTGTGGGTGGACGTGGGATATTGCGTTGCAGCACCGCCGAGGTGTAGGCCTAGTTTACTCTTCTCAATTCACAGATGAAGATCAAGCAAAGCAGGTGCTGATTGACTACGTTCGTGAACGTTACCCTAGTGCACAAGATGCAGAGCTTTCTTTTCGTACACTCTCCTTTGAGCCTGGCTATAGATCACAGTTTTGGGTAAAAAACTGTTTGAGCTTAGGTATGTCTTCGGGGTTTGTTGAACCGCTTGAAGCATCAGCCATTGCTATGGTCGAGCTTGGCTTACGTATGCTCTGTGAGGCTTTTCCGCAAAACAAAGCACACATGGAAATAGTCAGTAAGCGCTACAACTCGCGCTTTGCATATCGCTGGCAGCGCGTTATCGACTTTCTAAAACTACATTATGCTTTAAGCGATAGAGAAGAGCCGTATTGGTTAGCGCAAAGAGATAAGGCGTCCATACCCGATTCTCTCGCTGAATTGCTTGAACTGTGGAAGTATCAAAGCCCTTCACGCTTAGATCTTATCGAGAACGAAGAGATTTTCCCCTCTGCTAGCTATCAGTATGTACTATATGGAATGGGCTTTTCTTCTTCTACATCGCCTTTACGGCTAAATGAAGAGCATAAGCGTAAAGCAGTTCACATTCGCGAAACCTTACAACAAACTAAAAACGCTTATCTGCAGGGATTGCCGTCTAACAGAGTTTTGCTCAATGATATTGCAAAGCGCTACAGCAACGAAAAACAACACGTGCCCTCGCATGCTCAACGTGAAAAGAACGAGCACGCTTCAGCTTCGAGTTGTAATGACATAAAAAATACTTCAGATAAAAAGGACACCTCTTATGACCGTATCGGGTTTAGATAGCAGTAAAAATCAAACGCCCGTTAAGAACGTAGTCATTGCGGGTGGCGGTACTGCGGGATGGATGGCGGCCACAGCGCTGTCACGGCTTTTGGGTAAGTCAATAAACGTTACGTTAGTCGAGTCGAAAGATATTGGTATTGTAGGTGTGGGCGAGGCGACTATTCCGCCTATTAGAACATTTCACAAGTTGCTTGGCATCGACGAAAAAGCATTTATGCGTGCCACACAAGCCACGTTCAAACTGGGTATTGAGTTTGAAAATTGGCGTGAACAAGGTCACAGCTATATTCATTCTTTTGGTATAACCGGAAGAGAGTGTTGGGCTGGCGAGTTTCACCATTTTTGGCTGAGGGCTAAAGAATACGGATTTGGTGGTGAATTTGGTGATTATTGCCCGGAACTTATTGCCGCTAAACAGAGCAAGTTCGCCACATCAGAAGCCATGCCGCTTAACTTTGCCTATCATTTTGATGCCGTTGCTTACGGTCGATTTTTAAAGTCTCTAGCGTGTGATGCTGGGGTAACTCACAAGGAAGGAGATATAGAAAAGGTCGTAGTATGCCCGCAATCAGGCAACATCCAGTCCCTTCGATTAGCAAGCGATGAAGTCATAGATGGCGACTTTTTCATAGACTGTACAGGCTTTAAAGGGCTGCTTATTGAACAAGCCCTTCACACCGGTTACGACGATTGGCGACACTATCTTTTCTGCGATAGTGCGGTAGCTATGCAAACTGAGCTTACAGCCCCACCTGTGCCATACACCAAAAGTGTGGCACATCAGGCCGGTTGGTGCTGGCAAATACCTCTTCAAGAACGAATGGGTAATGGATTGGTATTTTGTAGCCGATTTATGAGCGATGAAGACGCCATCAATACACTTAAATCGCAGGTGACAGGCGCGCCCATTAATGAGCCGAGAGTGATTCGTTTTACTCCTGGAAAACGCAGGCGTGGTTGGAATAAAAACTGCGTGGCGCTAGGGCTATCCAGTGGCTTTATTGAGCCTTTAGAGTCGACCAGTATCCATCTAATCATGACTGGCCTTATACGCTTAATGCGCCTATTCCCTTTCGATGGCATAACCCAAAGCGCAATCGACGAATACAATAATAAGTTTGATAGCGAAATGTCGGCCATACTCGATTTTATTGTTATGCATTACAAGGTGACACAGCGCGAGGACAGCCCCTTTTGGCAGCAGTGTCAACGCATGGATATTCCGTCTTCTCTTAAACATAAATTGGATTTGTTTGCTGAATCTGGCCGTGTATTTTTAGATGACGGAGATATTTTCCGTGTTGATTCCTGGACCCAAGTATTAATGGGCCAAGGCATGACACCTAGCCAGTATCATCGTGTTGCCGATGAGATGAGTGAACAGTCACTTAAGCAGTTTATGGCAGGATTAAAGCAGCAGGTGGATAATCACGTGGCTAAACTCCCCTCGCATGAGGCCTTCTTAACACAGTATCTGAAATGAGTTATTAGAAGCGTTAGATGTTGGCGGCAGGTAGCGCGTCAACAGTGACTCAAGCAGCTCGTAACTGACGAGCTACCAAACGCCCTACAGAAGTATCAAACCCAGCTAGAAAGCTGGGCTTGGTGTTAATTATTGAATGAGTTAGAGTCTGCTTTTAATTACTCAATATTCTGAATTTGCTCGCGCATCTGCTCAATCAGGACTTTAAGTTCAACCGCCGATTGTGTGATGTCGGTGCTGATAGACTTTGAACCTAACGTGTTCGATTCGCGGTTAAACTCCTGCATCATGAAATCAAGACGGCGGCCTACTGCTCCACCCTTCTTAAGGATATTGCGGGTTTCCTTAACGTGAGCATTTAGACGATCTAACTCTTCTGCCACATCTACTTTTTGCGCCAGCATGATCATTTCTTGTTCAAAACGGCCTGCATCAAGTTCAACCTTTGCCTCTTCAAAGCGGGTTTGCACTTTTTCTCGCTGCCACACCATGATTTCAGGCATACGTGCGGCCACTTTTTCAGCTTCCACTTCAATGGCATCTAGGCGCTGTGTGATCATACCTTTAAGGGCTTCCCCTTCGGTAGCGCGGGCACTAATAAAATCGTTAAGTGCTTGGTCGAACGCGGCCATTACGTCAGCGTGGATGGTGTCCATATCGGCCTCTTCCGCTGCGATTACCCCAGGCCAGCGCAAAACGTCTAGCGGGTTAACCCCCGTGGATTGGCCATGGGATTGCACCCAGTCAGCGGCGTGAAGCACTTGCTTAGCCAACTCTTCGTTTAAGCTTAGCTTAGTTACAGCAGCATCGTTGGCAGTAAAACGCAGCGCACATTCGACCTTACCTCGAGCTAGCTTTTTACGGAATCGTTCACGTAAAACCGGCTCCAATGAGCGAAACTGCTCCGGCAGGCGAAAATAAGTTTCTAAAAAGCGTTGGTTGACCGAGCGTATTTCCCACACGGCTGAGCCCCACTCTTTTTTGGTTTCTACGCGCGCAAACGCTGTCATGCTGTAAATCATAAATATCCTTTAAATTTAACTGAAAGCCTGCAAAAACAACCCGAACATCGTGTTGTATACGTGAATATCTACAGCAGGTTTTCTTGTATTTTGTATATTAGCGCACATTTACGTAATTCAATAAGCAAACATGTAAAGTTCGTTTTTAACGGCCGCGGGTATTGCGTTATACTTAGGCGCAATTTCGTAGCTACATCGAATTTATAGGTTTTGACCGCGAACTGGGCTTTCTATTCACATATCGCCAATAAAACCTGTAAAACGCTACCCTTTTTTAAGCACTTACGTTGTGGAGAACACTATGCGTCCAAGCGGCAGAACCGCCAGTCAAATTCGCCCTGTTACAATTACTCGCCAATACACTTGTCACGCAGAAGGCTCTGTTCTTGTAGAGTTTGGTAACACTAAGGTGTTGTGTAATGCGACGGTAGAAGAAGGTGTGCCACGCTTTATGAAGGGCCAAGGGAAAGGCTGGATTACAGCTGAGTACAGCATGCTTCCACGTGCTACCCATACGCGAAGCGGCCGTGAAGCGGCGCGCGGTAAACAAGGCGGCCGCACGTTAGAGATCCAGCGTCTAATTGCGCGTTCACTACGCGCAGCGGTAGATTTAAAACTTCTGGGTGAAAACACCATTACGTTGGACTGCGACGTTATTCAGGCCGATGGCGGTACGCGCACAGCGTCAATTACCGGTGCGTGTGTAGCTCTTGTTGATGCACTTACTTACATGCGTGCGAAAGGCATTATCAAAACTAACCCGCTTAAACATATGATTGCCGCCCTTTCAGTAGGTATTTACGAAGGTACGCCAATCGCTGACCTTGAGTACACCGAAGACTCTGAGGCAGAGACAGACATGAATATCGTGATGACCGAAACCGGCAAGCTGATTGAAGTTCAAGGTACTGCAGAGGGCGAACCGTTCTCGTTTGAAGAGCTTGACGAGATGCTGAAAATTGGTAAGCACGGTTTACGTGAACTGTTCGACATTCAAAAAGCGGCGCTAGCGTAAGCGAGTCATCGACACGTAGTTAGAACCAACGCGTAAATTAGAAATTAAGAGGTCATCATGAAAGCGTTTCAGCGTGATTTTATTGAGTTTGCCATTGAACGTGGCGTACTGAAATTTGGCGAATTCACTTTAAAGTCAGGCCGCGTTAGCCCGTACTTTTTCAATGCAGGTTTGTTTAATCGCGGTGGCGATTTGGCTAAGTTGGGGCGTTTTTACGCTGATGCGTTAATGGACGCTGGCGTTGAGTTCGATGTACTTTTTGGTCCAGCCTATAAGGGCATTCCTATTGCGACTACTACCGCAGTCGCACTGGCAGATAGCCACAATCTTGACGTGCCTTATTGCTTCAACCGCAAAGAAGCGAAAACCCACGGTGAAGGCGGTAATCTAGTTGGTAGTCCACTAGAAGGTAAGGTTATGCTGGTGGATGACGTGATCACTGCGGGTACGGCTATTCGCGAATCGATGACCTTAATCGAGCAGCAGCAGGCTAGCTTGTCTGGCGTGCTGATTGCGCTAGACAGACAAGAGCGCGGTAATGGCGAACTGTCAGCTATTCAAGAGGTCGAGCGCGATTTTGGCACTCAGGTTATCTCTATTGTATCGCTTGCCGATGTCGTGGCTTATCTGACCGAGAAAGGCGGGTTTGATAGCGAAATCAGCGCCATTAACACCTATCGTGAAAATTATGGCATCTGATTTTGACAGCGCATTTAGCGCGGCTAGTCAGCATTTAGATGCGCTAGGATTGCGTTGCCCAGAGCCAGTAATGATGGTGCGTCTGAATATTCGAAAGTTGGCCGATGGGGAAACTTTATCGGTCACGGCTGACGATCCCTCAACGGCCAGAGATATTCCTAGCTTTTGCCGCTTTATGGACCACACGCTGGTTGCGTCTCAAACCGAGACCATGCCTTACCAATACGTTATTAAGAAAGGGCGCGCTTGAGCGCCTTTTTTGTTACTGTTTCTATTCGCGACCGCTAGCAGCCTGCAATAAAAGTTGCTTCAAAACCTGCTTGCTTCGCGAACAGGTACAGTGAATATCTGTCATGTGTAGCACTTCACCATTAAGCATTTTTTGAAGTACAGAAGCTCTAACGTTTAATGAGACAAAGCCGTCTTCGCTTGAAATTTGTTTCGACGCCATAACTATCTCCTTTTATCTAAAGTATTTAATGCACGGCCACAGAAGCGAGTCGTTTGCTTGCTTGGGGGACATAGGTTTGCTCAAGGGTATGCTGAATGGCCGCGATTAGCCTGCATATAGAAGGATTGGTGGCATGCAGGGGTAATATGGCAATAAGCTGTTGCTGACATTCTTGTAAAATAGCGTGAGATTCTCGCTTCCTATGTTCTTCGGCAAGCAGAGAAGATAAGTACATTCCCATAGTGGAAAAAGCGAGTACGTCTTCTTGAACTACACTGACTTTCTGCAAAGAGGTAGGCTGAAGCGCATTAAGGATAACCTTTGCGGCCTCAAAGGTCTGATAGCCTAACTCTCTCGCATAATCCAATCTACCCTGTTGATGGGCTTGCTGCGTCTGCGCTTGCATAGCATAGCGATGCTGTCGCGCGTTTGAAGGGTTTAGCTGTAGCCACTTTTTGTAAACTGGGCATAGCCGCTGAACATTCATATAAGCACCTCCTGTTTTTTATTACATTAGTGCAAATAAGAATCATTATCAAATGTAAAGTTCAAAAAATCTATTGGGTTGATTTGATATTTACGTTGTCGTGAACCAACGGCATCGTTTGTTTCGCCTATTAAGTGCTTTGAGTCACTAGTACAGGCAAGCTTATTGGCTGATTAAATTTGAAAGCCACCATAAAAGAAGCACTGCAACTGTGATAGCAATAACCGCTTTCATTTTGTAGCGCTTAATGAGCTGCTCAGCTTTGTCTCCTGTGTAATACACCACAGCTGCGAGCCCAAAATAGCGAATTGAACGTGCAATAACAGTGGCTAAAAGAAAAAGTGGAAGTGAGTATTGGGTTGCACCTGCCGCAAGCATCGCAACCTGAAAAGGAATTGGGGCAATACCTAAGGTCATCACAAACCAAAAGCCTTGATTCTGCATTTGTTGTTTAACGCTTTCGAACTGTTCTTGGCTAAAAAAGGTATCGATAACCCACTGGCCAACAAGGTCAAAAAGGTAATAGCCGAGTGCATAGCCGAAGACTGCGCCAATCACGCAGCCTACGGTGGCCATTAATGCGATTTTCCATAGCGACTCTCGCCTGGCTTGCATCAACGGCACCATAACAGCTTCTAGTGGTATGGGAACAATGGTTGATTCTAAAAATGAGGCAAGAGTGATGCCCTTTAACATATGCTTAGAATCGACAAGTTTTTTGGTTTTGTGCTTAACCTTTTTACCTAGTTCCATGTAATCCCTACCACTTTATTTTCTCTACTGCTTGTAAACAACTCCGTCTTTCATCACAAAAGACACGCTTTCCATAAGCGATATATCGTCAAGCGGGTTGCCTTTAACCGCGACAATGTCAGCCAGTTTTCCTTCTTCTAGGGTGCCAAGAATATCGCTGATGCCTAGTAAGCTCGCGCTATTCACGGTAGCACTTAGCAGCGCGTCGGCAGGCTTCATACCGGCTTCAATCATTAATGAGAACTCTTGCGCATTGTCGCCGTGGGCTGATACACCACTGTCTGTACCAAAAGCAATTTTTACGCCTGCTTTATGCGCTTGTTCAAAGGTATTTTGGATAAGCGGGCCGATAGCGGCAGCTTTCGGGCGCACCAATTCCGGAAAGAAGCCATCAATTTTGGCTTTGTCTGCTACAAACTTTCCTGCCAGTATTGTTGGTACATAGTAGGTGCCGTGCTTCTTCATTAATTTGCGGATTTCGTCATCCATATAAGTGCCGTGTTCGATAGAATCTACACCGGCTTCAATAGCCCGCTTCATGCCTTCTTTCCCATGAGCATGCACTGCTACTGTCATACCGTAGTCTTTTGCCGTTTCAACAATTGCTTCTAGTTCATCGGTCATGAACTGCGGGTTTTGGCCGCTTTTGGCAACGCTTAATACACCGCCGGTTGCCGTAATTTTGATCAAGTCCGCGCCATCTTGGTAACGAGTTCTTACTGCTTCACGGGCTTCAGCTTCGCCATTAACCACACCTTGCTTAGGGCCTACGTCTGGGCGAAGTAAATGAGATAAGCCGTTACTTGGGTCGGCATGTCCACCTGTAGTAGCAATAGATTTAGCAACGGTATAAATACGCGGGCCTGTTGCATAGCCTTTACTAATAGCGTTCCTTAGCGCAACGGTTTCGTTGTAGCCATCCCCTAAGTTGCGAACCGTGGTGAAGCCCGAATCTAACGTAATCTTAGCGTAGTTCGCTGCCCGTAATGCATAGTCGGCTTCATTTAGTGAAAAGCGCTCCAGATACGTTTGAGGCCCACCATGTTGAGAAGACAAATGAACATGCATGTCCATCAGACCTGGCATAACGGTTGACGTCTTCAAGTCGATGACAGTATCGCCTTCTTGGGCTTCAGCAAACCCCTTTTTTACCGCTTTGATCTTGTTGTCTTCAACAACAATAGTCACATTTTCCTGAAGAGAGTTTGATGTGCCAGTAAACACTTTTCCTGCATGAATCAGCGTGTCGGCTACAGTGGAAAAGGGCGATGAGAGTAAGGCACTGGCAACAGCCAGCGTAATCAGAGGCTTTTTCATGATATAGGTCTTCTTGTTGATTGTTTTATAGACTATATCGAATGTAATGCAGTCAGAGGTATAACGCAAAACAAAGCGCTGTTAACGGTGCTTTATTGAAGATGAATTACGTTTTGATATGTTCGAAGAGACAGAAGCAACAAAGTAGGCTAGTTGCTTACTTCACCTAAAATAAAGGTGATGCCGTTTGACTGAATACTAAATTGCGTGCCGGCTTCATCCGGTTTTTCATCAGCTTGTTCAAGCAGTTGATAATAGGCATTTTGATGTAGTCTTGCCCACAAGTTTCTGCGAACGCATAGGTAGGGAATGGGCGTTGCCTCTGGATCTTGTATGGCTTTAGGCGGAACGCGAAGTTCGAGCTGATCAGCACGCTCTAACCTTACAATGTCGCCTGTTTGTGTGGTAAACACATAGGTGCTGTCACTTGCTGATTCACCCTGTTCTCTATGCCATTGAGTTACAAGAAAAGGTGTGTCTTCAACGGTAATGCCTACTTTCTCTACGGGAGTAACTAAGAAGTACTTGTCACCTTCCCGCTTTAACACCGAAGCAAAAAGCTGAACCAAGCTTGCGCGCCCAATTGGACTGCCTTCATAAAACCATCTTCCATCAAGCGCTATAGTTAGATTAATGTCACCGCAAAAATCGGGGTTCCATTGTTCAACAGGAGGTAAAGGGCGCGCTTTTGACGACGTGCCCTTAAGCTGCTGCTGAAATCTAGTTAGATCCACGCTCTTCAACCAATACTTTCAGTTCGCGTAGCTTTGCCTTTATGCGACGCATGTTATCTGGGCCAGTACGAAGAAGTTGTTTCTGTGGCTCGTTTAAACTCTCTAGACGATCATCAGCATACTTGTAGGCGACCGAGTCGGTGTAAACCTCTACAGGAACCGGCACTTCAGGTGTATCAAGAAGCTGATCAATCGCTTCAAGCAATACGCTGTTGAAGTCTTGGTCAGGGCTTCCAATTTCGGCGTACTTCGCCTGAATGTCGTCTTTATAAATACCGTATATGTTAAGCAGTGCTTCGTTATTGAATGACTCCAACATATCTACGTATGGTGTATAACGTTTATAGCTTGCTGCATCAATCCATTGCTTGCCTGCTTGAGAGTATACGCGGAAGTTCTGCTCAGGTGGCGTTAGTAACTGGTGATTAGGCGCCATTTCATCATTTGCTAGATTCGTAACCGACACCACAAAGCGTTGAATTAGACCTTCGTCAACCAGCATGCGGTTAACGGTTTCTTCGCTCGCAGACGAACTCTCAATAAGTGAAGCTTTCACAGCAGGATCGCTGGTATCCAGAGGTTCCGGTTCTGGTTCAACTGGCTCAGGAAGCGGCTCAACCTCGTCTTTTTCTTCAAGCTCTACTGTTGGGGCTGGCTGAGTAGGCTCAAATACTTCAGGCTCTTCTGGCGTAGTCACTTCAGGTTCAGTCACTTCGGGCTCAGGAGTAACTACAGGCTCAGGCTCATCGTCGCTGGGCCAAAACACAACAGCCAGAATAACAACAAGAAGGATGCCTACAATGATAAAGTGTGGGCCTAACGATTTCTTTTCCGACGATTCGCTCATAATGACTCCGCTACAAAACTATCCTTTTGGTAATACTACCAGAGATAACACCCAAATTTAGAAAATCAATCAAGAGAAATGTTCCCTTAGATTGTAAATTCCTTATTTTGAACACTTTTTAACGTAAAAAAGTCACTTTCCGATTTCTTTTTATACAAATTTAGTGGAAAACCCTCATTTTTTCTTCTCATTCACATTCGATATTATGTAAATGCAAAAATTATTTTTAAACAAATGTTTAACAAATTGGGTTTGTGTACTAATGTGTTGATTAGTCATTGAAAAGCAAATGCTAGCTCGTTGATATCTATAATAATTAGTGAATATTTCGAGCCTCACGACCCCGTTTCAACTTAAATGTGCCCTTATAGGATAATTAGCGTGAGTAAATTTAGACAGTATCACCCTAAATTACACCGAGCAGTAAAACGCTACAGTGTTATGCAGCATCTAATCATGCTGGGAGTAATGCTTTATCTCCTTTTAAATATCAATAACTTGTCAACTAAGCATCAGATCATTGCTGTAGCGACTGTCATTGTTATGAGTATACAAAATGGCTTTATACTGTCTAAAGCGAAAGTCGCTTTAGCTGTTGAAGGCCCTAGGTTGCTGGTATTTCCATTACTATGGATTGCTTCTGGAATGGGAACGGCGGCGTTCCTATACAGTGCCTGCTCTCTTGCATCCTTACTGGTGTTGGCAAATGCAGTACGGTTTAAAAACCATCGACCTCCGCTAGATCTATCTAATGAACCTGAGCACCTTGCCTAACGTATATATTCTGCTTTTTAGCCCTAACTTCCATCATTAAATAAGAATATAGGGCGTGCAAGGTGCATACTTGGTTCATGAGGTAGAAAAATGCAGAAGTTCTATTTTCGAGATATTGAAGAGTCGCCAACCGCGATAGATTATCTGGAAGTTCAGTCGTATGAGATGAATGTTTACCTGGTTTATCTCACTATCGGCAGTCAAAGTGGCATGCTTTACGACAACAAAGATAAGCCCATGCGTTTTTTTAGTGCCGGCCACATTCGCGAAGCCTTCGCGCATTGTCATGTTCAGCAGGCGGTGATGAAGCACGATACGCCTTACGATGAAATGATTGGCAACCCGCCAAAAAGTAAAGAGCAGATGGCGTTACCGTTCAGCATGGATTTGCCTTACTAGACTGTTGTACGAGTGCTATAGGCTCTTGAAGTGGGTCCTATTTGAGTTCTGTAAGGTTGCAGCGCAACGTTTTCACAGTAAAACATGGCACAGCACCGCAAAACCGATCCAAACGATATATAAGCTGCGTAATAAGTAGTTTCTTACTCGCTTAACACACCAACGAAGTGCAGGTTATAGATTCAGCCATGTGCCTGCTGCCTTTCGCATATCTACTTTAGCTTTCAATCGTTTAGCCAACAGAAATAAGCCACCTAGCTTCCTGTGTATAAACAGGGCATCTACTGGCGGCGTATGCCAAAAATTGTGCTCCATAGTCAGCGCCATTCCCTTTTCGTGAAGCCTTGCAATGAGATCGCTTTGGCCAAAGTCATAAGCGCCCTCGCAGCGAATCGCTTCACACGCCTCCATACCAATGTTTATGACGGCGTCGACTTGCGTTTGAGAGTGGCTTTCGTCAATTAATCCTATGCGAAACGCGGCTTGCTGCATCATCGCTCTATCGTTGGCTGCGGCGCTGTTGAGTAACGCTTGATACTGAGCTGAAATGGCGTCAGGCACATCCCGTGTAGCACCAAAATCTAACAGAACGATTTCTTTTGTATCGGGTTTAAACCGATAGTTGGCTAAGTTAGGGTCGCTTTGCAGCAGCTTAAAATGAAAAATTTCATTAAAAAATAAAGTCATTAGCGCCGTCATCACAGCATCTCGGACGTCCTGAGGCTCATTTAATAGCGCATCTAAGTCTTGCGCCTCTATAAAATCCATCGCTAACACGGTACTGGTGGTAAGGGGAGCAAAGGTTTGCGGGATGACAAACGCATTATTCCCTTTACATAGGATGTCGGTGCTTTCAACCAGCGCGCGATAACGGTTGAGCATGTCAGCTTCTCGCACGTAATCAGCTTCTTGGTGAAGCTGTGTTTTCGCCTCTTGTAAAAGTGGGTTGATATCTAATGATTTGGGTACCAAGCCAGTAAGTCTTATAAGTGTAGCTACGTTGTCTACATCGCTATCTATGCTTTTTTTCACGCCAGGATACTGCACTTTTACTGCTAACATCCGACCGTCCATCGTAACGACTTTATGCACCTGACCAATAGAGGCCGCAGCTATAGGGGCAAAGGAAAAGTAAAGTAAGTCATGCTGCCATTTTTCGCCCCAAGACTGATTCAACGTGGCAATTAACTGGTCTTTTGGCATCGGGTCAGCGTCGTCCCGTAATCGCCCTAAAATTACCGCAAGTTCTTCGGGGAGAAAATCTCCTGCATCCATTGAAATAAGCTGCCCGAGCTTCATAGCTGCACCGCGCATACTGGCAAGCTGATCTGCAATGTTTGAAATGTTTTTGGGCGTTAAGAGCAGCGAAGACAACGCGGGCTTCTCGCCCTTTAACAGTTGCCCTGCACCTTGTGATACTACGTTACCTGCAATTCTACCTGCCAATGAGCCCAAGCGGCCTATGCGCGATAAACGCGACGACGGTACCGCTCTACTAGAACGGGTTGGTGATTCAGCGGATTTATTGGGCTTCTCTGCCATAGGCTCACTCAGTTTTATTAAAGACGAAGGGGAACGTTTGGTTTGTTATTGGCTAAACATAACCTAAAAAAGTAACTAGAGTTTATAAATTATACTGTCGGACAAAACGTCTGGATCGGGTTTCCAGCTCAAAGTCATTGAGGATCTGTTGACCATTGCTGTACATCAAAGATCAACAGGACTTAATGTTTAGGAAGTGAGGTTGCCAACAGGGCGATCAACGGATAAGACTTCTGTTTAAACAGAAGTCTGATTTAAAAGCGCCGTTTAGATTGCCCATAATGTACTTAAAAGAAATGTGTACTTACCGTTCCTAGTCGCTCAGCGGTTTCTAACTAGGCAAGTTGTACAAGGCAATTGTATAAACACTGTGTGCTAGATTATCTGTGAAATAAATTGAATCACTAGTCCAACAACGCTTCCATAAGCAAACCCAGCCCAGCCACTTGTCGCTCTATAACGCCAAAGTGCTGCACCAAAAAAGCCACACCAAAGCATGGCAGAATAGGTGGAAACAAGGCCGCCGCCCATCCCTGTATCTGGCAAAAACAGCATGACGACAAAGGTTAGCGCCATTGCGCCACTTAACAGCACCCACATGATATTTTTCTTATCAGCGAACGCATTGTTTTGTTTGACGTTCTTTGCATCGGCATCTTGCATTTGCTGCGCATCTTCTGCTTGAACAGCGCACTGAGCTGCTTTGGATGCACGTAGTTTTCGTGCACTACGCTCACTTCTTGATTGGGGTTTCTTGACCTGTGAAGGCAACGGTGATGCAGCGCTATGGGTCATGATGTACCTCATTAACTGAATTTAGTAACTGTTTGTCCATAGTTAAGGTAGAGCATGCATGCCAAGATGACTATACGACTTCGGTCTCACACGACAATTAGAAAACGTGTTTTAGATTTTCCCTATTCGAATGCGGCGCTCGAATTAGAGGGGGCAAAGGCTGAGGTAGGCATACATTATCTACAAGAACACCGTGAAGCACGCAAACAAAAAAGCCCACCCGCAATCACTGCCGTTTGACAAGGAATGCGGGTGGGCTTTCACAAACTTACACCGTTAGGTATTAGTGATGGTCGCTATTTTGGCTTTTGAAGCTTACTTCCAGCAAATTTACGCTATCAGCAAATGTCAGGGTTTTGATATCACCCTTGCCTTCTACATTTAGCGTATTCACTTGTTTTGGCCACAAGTCACGCAATGCATCATGGCGAATTTTAATGCCTTCAAGTACAGGCGGCTCAGCAGTTTCCTGATAAACCCAAAAGTGCTTACCTTCAACTTCAAAGCCAACATCAGCAAGCTTTAATGGCTCGCCTGCTGCATTTAAAATTGCAAAGTGGTGGGCGACGTAATCAGCGAATTGTTGCTGCGTTTCTATGTCGTCCATAATATCTGCGTGCTTGTCAAACAGCGCCTTAACCGCGTGTTCAGCATCGTGCAAATTAAAGCGGTGCATCACCTCAATATTTTCTGTTCTAGGATTGAACAGTACCGTGGTAATCGCTGCTTTTATTTGATGCGCTTGGGCTGCAGTGCTGTACGACATTGCGCTAACTAATAGCGCAGCCGTAATTGCGAATACACTTACGCTTGCAAGCAGAGCATGAGCGCTCTGCTGCAAGCGAGCCAAAGACAACTTATTCGTCATCTTTGTCCTCGTCGTCGGTTTTCAGTTCGGTCTTTGAGTCGTGCATAAGGTCGCGGTACTCGTAAGTGTTACGCGGCTTATTCTTGTACGCTTCAATACGCGAAGGAATAATACGACGGGGGTAGTGGTTGTTTTCCACATCTACGTCTGCTGTTTCCCAATGCGGGTCAACCGTCACGCTTACCAGCTCTTTGTCTTTGTCGGTAACAATAAGCTTGCTTACCGCTTTAGGTGTACGACGCCAGATTTCCGCAGGAATACGCATTTCTTCTTTTGTGCCGTCTTCAAACGTTAGCTCAAGAATGATTGGCATCACCAACCCACCCTTGTTGCTGAAATCTAGCACGTAGTAGTTTTTGTCTTCTTTCACCGCACGCTCAAACGCTTTACGCTCCCAAGGCTCAAGATCTTTCAAGAATTTCTTGTACTTGTTGCGCTCTTTGTTAGTTACGGTGTAACGATCGTTTTCGTCGTAGAAGTCACTGATATCTTCAAAGCGATCTACCCAAAGCTTTTTGCCTTCTTCTTTATTACGAAGGTCGGTAAGTGACTTCGGTTTTTCCATTTCTGCTTCGCGCTCGCGAGCAAAATCGATATCTGGATCTTCAGTGTCTAAACGAAGCTTGTATACGCTGTCTAGGCTAATATCTACATGGTCTGTGGTGTAAAACCAACCACGCCAGAACCAGTCTAGGTCAACGCCTGACGCCTCTTCCATAGTACGGAAGAAATCTGATGGTGTAGGACGTTTAAACATCCAACGCTGCGCGTACTCTTTAAACGCGAAGTCAAACAGCTCACGGCCAAGAATAGTTTCGCGAAGAATATTAAGTGCTACTGCAGGCTTGGTATAGGCATTTGGGCCAAGGCGAAGTACTGAGTCAGACTGGGTCATAATTGGCACTTGCGTCTGAGACTTCATATAGCCAGTGATATCACGTGGCTCAACGCCCCAAGGGATCGTAGGATCCCACTCGCGACCGGCAACGCCGTCTAGGAAGCTGTTCAGACCTTCATCCATCCATGTCCACTGGCGCTCGTCAGAGTTAACTGTCATAGGGAAATAGATATGACCTACTTCGTGAATAACCACGCCAATAAGGAAACGTTTCTCAGCAAGCGAGTACGTGCGTGAACCATCGTCACGAAGCTCTGTACGCGGGCCGTTGAAGGTGATCATGGGGTATTCCATGCCGCCAACTGGACCATTTACTGATTGGGCTACTGGGTATGGGTAATCGAAGCTAAAGCGGCTATAAACATCCATGGTGTGGATGATTGATTCTGTAGAATACTTCTGCCATAGCTCGCCACCTTCTTTCGGGTAGAAAGACATGGCCATTACCAATGGTTGAGTGTCACCGCCTTGCTGATAACCACGCGCATCCCACGCAAATTTACGCGAAGAGGCCCATGCAAAGTCACGTACGTTTTCTGCCTTAAAGGTCCAGGTTTTAAGCTTAGTCGTGCCTTCTTTTTCGTTCTCAATTGCTTCTTCTGGTGAAACAATGAATACGATACGGTCAGCTTTTTCTGCCTTTTTCAGACGGTCGCGCTGTGTTTTAGTTAACACGTCTTTCGGGTTTTGAAGCACACCCGTTGACGATACGATGTGGTCAGCCGGAACCGTAATATCTACTTCGTAGTTACCGAACTCTAGCGTGAACTCGCCACGGCCAATAAACTCTTTATTGGTCCATGCTTCGTAGTCGGTGTAAGCCGCTAGACGAGGGAACCACTGTGCTAGCAAGAAGATGTCGTTACCGCCTTCACGTTCGTCATCTGGGAAATGCTCGTAACCTGCACGTGCTGAAACAGCGTCTTCTTCAACAATGTTAAACGCAAAATCGATATCAAACGTAACTTTGCTGCCTGGCTTCAACGGTTGAGCCAAGTCAACACGCATTAAGGTGCCAACTACTGTGTGACGTAAGTCATTGCCCGCTTTGTCTTCAACTCGAGAAATGGTATAGCCCAGCTCGTTGTCGTCAACAAACTGCTGACGGCGCAATGCTCCCATGCTTAGCTTAGCTGGCGCATCGCCGCTAGCAGCTTGCGTACCCGGCCCGCGGTTACCGATACCGCCAAACGTGGTAGTAAGCGCAGACATTGAATCGTCGCGGAATTTGTTTTGGTCAAGCTGGATCCACAAGTACTTAAGCGTGTCTGGCGCGTTGTTGTGGTAAGTAATGGTTTCGCTTGCTTCAATGCGGCGTTTGTCTTCAAGTAGCTTTACGTCAATATCGTAATCTACTTGTTGTTGCCAATATTGGTGGCCTGGCTCACCAGCGGCGTTACGGTATACGTTTGGAGTAGGAAGAACTTCGTCCAGCTGACGGAATTTATCTTCGAAATCGCCTTTAGTTTGTTTAATAGCGGCGGTACTAGGAAGAGAAATCAGCATAGACAACACTGGCGCTAGCCAGAAAAAGTGTCGTTTTGCGGTGCTCATGCAGGTTCCTTGCAACTTGTAAGTTAGAATTGTTATAAGATAACACCGCCTAGTATATAAGTATGCCTGTCACAATCCAATTTTTTGACCGTAAACTAACCATGTTTTAACGCAAAAAAACTGTAACAGATCGTTTTGTTTCGCGCTTTAACTGTCGTATTCTTAAGCTCTTGTTTTCTTTTTTCTTCCCCCTATGAACCGTTTTAATTGGCAACGTGCCGTTATAAAAGTTGGCAGTGCGCTTATTGCTCCTGAAGGCAATGAGTGTAGTGGGCGTTATTTACTGTCTCTTGCTCGATTTATTACTGCTAGTCGCGAAGCTGGCAAAGAAATTATTCTTGTCTCTTCTGGCAGTGTTGCCGCGGGCCGCAGCAAAGTGAAGGTTCGTCACAACGCATCTATTGCAGAAAAACAAGCCATGGCTGCGATTGGCCAGAATTTAATGATGGCCAACTGGCAGCGCTTTTTCGACTTTCCCTGTGCACAAGTATTGTTAACGGCGGATGATCTACGCGATAGAACCCGCTACGTAAATATTAAAAATACCTTGCGCGAAATTTTGAATCACAATGCGTTACCTATTGTGAATGAAAACGACACCGTAGCTGTCAACGAACTCAAAGTGGGTGATAACGATAACTTGGGTGCTTACACTGCCCTGGTCGCCCAAGCAGACACCCTCATTATCTGCTCAGATATCGACGGTTTATTTACCGCAGACCCAAGAAAAGACGCCAGCGCCACACTCATTCCACAGGTAGATAAAATAGACAGCGCTATTTACGGCCTTGCCGGCGGCGCTGGAACAGCGGTAGGAACTGGCGGCATGCGCACAAAAATTGAAGCGGCAGACAAGTGCACCAGTAGCGGTATTCAAACTCTTATTGTAAACGGGCGAAAAGGCGAAACCTTCGATGCGTTACTTGAAGGTAAAGTGCCGGGAACCCTATTCAATGCTAGTAGCACTCCCGCTAGCGCGCGCAGACTGTGGCTTACCCATACTCTTAAAACCGCTGGCAGAATAGACGTTGATAGCGGTGCGAAAGAGGCGTTAGTGCGAAAAGGCGCGTCATTACTGCCATCGGGTATTGTTGATGTCGTCGGTTTGTTTGAACAAGGCGATGCTGTTGAAGTGGTGTGCCAAGGCGAAGTTATTGCCAAGGGGCTTTGCCTGTATAACGCAAAAGACTTAACGCTTATAAAAGGGAAAAAGTCGAAAGAAATTGCCAGTGTGTTAGGTTATGAAACAACGGATGTTGCTATTCACCGTGACGATATGGTGCTTTACTCATAGCGCTATCCAAAAGAATCGCTGCAATAGACTACCGCACATTAAACATTAATTGGCGTTAGTCGTTCATCGATTTTCATTATTTGCGCCAACAACAAAGCGATACATTTATTCACTAAGGGACGATCATGACTGATATCACACCTACACTTGCCGACTACCCTTACAAAGTCACTATCGCCACGCGTTGGCAAGACAATGATGCGTACGGACATATCAACAATGTTGTGTACTATGGTTTCTTTGATACCGCGGTAAACCGCTTTTTAATTGAAGAAGGTGGGCTAGATATACACAACGGGCAATCCGTGGCGTATGTGGTAAGCAGTCAGTGTCAGTACATTGCTCCGGCAGCCTACCCTGAAGACATTTTTGTAGGCTTGCGCGTTATCAAAATTGGCAGAAGTTCAGTGACTTATGGTCTATCAGTTTATGCTGGAGAGAATAAGCGACGCGTGGCTCACGGCCAATTTGTGCATGTGTTTGTAGATAGAAAAACCGACAAGGCCATTCCTATTCCTGTTAATGTGAAAACAGCGTTAGAGTCGATTGTGGAAGTAATGTAGAGCATGGCAAAAATGACGAAACACAATGCATCACAAACGATGAGCAACGGCAATCAAAAGCAGGTTGTCTTTCTAGACGCCGAAACCATGGATTTGCCCAGCCTTGATACCTCGTCACTAGATGACTTACAAACTAATCTCGGCGCAGGTATTACGCTTCATCAACAAACTCAAGCCGAAGATGTGGCCGAGCGCATTAAAAATGCCGATGCTGTGCTGGTTAACAAAGTCGTGCTACAAGCCAAAGATTTACAGCAGGCCAGTCAGCTTCGCTATATTGGTGTAACTGCGACCGGCATGAACAATATCGACCGTGATTACTGCGAACAGGCTGGTATTACCGTTCAAAATGTAGAGGGCTACGGCACTGATAGCGTTGCTCAACATACGTTGACCTTGGCGTTGAATTTGGCCACCAATTTTGTGACGTATCAGCGCGATATGCGCAACCAAGCATGGTCTGCATCTTCTCATTTCTGCTTACACAATCATCCCGTGTTGGAATTGGCGGGTAAGCATGCGGTAATTGTTGGGCATGGCGAGCTTGGCAAGCGTGTAGAGGCATTGTTTAAGGCTATGGGTATGCAGGTGAGTATCGCTGCTCGCCCAGGTAAACAAGACGACCCTCGTCCAAGTCTTGCATCGCTTTTACCAAATGCCGATGTGGTAAGTCTTCATTGCCCGCTTACTGAAGCCACCGATAAGCTGATTAATGCCGAGACGTTGTCGCTGATGAAGCCAACCGCTTTTCTCATTAATACGGCTCGCGGCGGTTTGATTGATGAGGAGGCACTCTATCATGCGCTTATAAACAATCAAATTGGTGGCGCGGGATTAGATGTATTAAGTGTCGAGCCTCCGCCTGTTGATCATATATTGCTTAAAGAGGCACTACCTAACTTGCTGGTAACGCCGCATAATGCGTGGATTGGTAATGGCGCTAGGCAAAAACTGCTAGATAGTGCTATCGACCATTTATCCGCCCACTTATCTTCTTGTTTATCAGCTTCCCAGGGCTAGAACACCGCTATGAATAACGCAACCTTATTTGCTCTGTGCTGCCTGATTTGGGGCTCAACCTGGATAGCCATCACTTACCAAATAGGACATACCTCTGAAACGTTTGCCATTGCGCTGCGTTATTTATTGGCGTCGGCCTGTTTAGGGATTTACTGTGTTATTAGGCGTTTGCCGCTTAAGCTACCGGTACATGTTCATGTGAAAATGGCCGCAGTCGGTCTCTTTTTATACAGCTTAAATTATACGCTGCTGTATATGGCGCAAGCGCACATAATTAGCGCGCTGTTAGCCCTTATGAGTTCTTGTATTATCTACATTAATGTTGTGCTTCGGCGTTGGTGGCTTAAAGAGCCTATAAGAAAAGAAGTGGTTATAGGTGCTACATTTGGCTTGCTGGGCATTGTGTGTTTGTTTGTGCCGGAGTTTTCCAAAGTCTCCATGGATGCGGCGCTTGCTACCGGCCTCGCTATAGCGTTTGTCAGCTTTTTCTGCGCCTCAACAGGTAACGTTATCTCCGAGCGTATTTTGACCTCGGGTACGCCTGTTATCCAAATGAACTTCTATGCCATGAGCTATGCCATGGTGCTGCTTTTCATCACCTCACTGGCAATGCCGGGTAAGTTGGTCATTCCTACCCATACCGAGTTCTATCTGTCGCTGCTTTATCTGGCTATCTTTGGCTCTGTGTTTGCGTTTGGCGCGTACATGAAACTGTTAAAGCAAATGGGCGCTGACAAGGCTGCATATGTGGTCTTGGTATACCCCATGGTTGCACTGGTTATTTCCACCTTTTTCGAAGGCTATACCTGGAGCGTTTTATCTGTGGTTGGGGTGGTCATTGTGCTGGTGGGCAACGCCATTGCAATGGGGAAAGTACCCCGCTCTATGCGTCGCCCACCGGTGTCGAGCTAGGAGCTGGTAAAACCGTTTATTTGAGCGCGTTGATTTTCTTATTCAGTTCGTAAGCAGGCTCGGTAACAATGGTTTCAAGGGTTTCGATTCGCGCCATCAAAGCTTCAATCTGCGCATCTTTTTCCTCTAAACGCTGCTGCTGTTTGTCGGTCACGCTTTTAACGAACGGGTTGCTGCACTCGCCGTTCATCCAGTCGTTTAGTCGCCACTGAAATTTTGCGTCTAAGTAGCTTGCCAAAAGCACAAGCGACGTCAGGCTGCCAATTAACAAAACTATACTTAACGTAGACATAATTTTTTCCTAATCCAAATTTCAAGGTTGAAGGCTTTTAGGGAAATGCCCTAAACGCACGTTACTGTACTTACTGTTTTAACTAGTCGTTTGCTGCTTAAAAAAATTACAGCATTGACGAAAAAAGTTTGTAATAAAAATTCGTGGGGGCAGACTGATAGAAGTAACACAATAAAATAACAACAGTTTTTGTGATTAGGAATGTGACGTTGGGGCAGGGTTTTGAAGATGTTTTTGCGCAATACGGGGCAATATTGAGCCGTGTAGCCAACAGCTATGAAGCAAACGAAGCGATGCAGCAAGAATTATTGCAAGAAATTGCTATTGCCGTTTGGCAGGGGCTGTCTCGCTTTAAGGGCGATAGCAGCGTGAAAACCTATATTTTGAAGATAGCTCATAACCGCGCAGTTACTCACGTAGCAAATCAAGTGAAGCGTCTCGATACCCATCAATATGACCACGATGATTTGGGCTCTGACGGGTTCGCGAGTACTACCCACTCACCAGAGGAAATGTCTAGTCAACACCAGTCATTAGAACGCCTACTTCGCGCGGTACGGGCACTTCCATTGCAGTCAAGACAAGTGCTAACGCTTTCTCTTGAAGGCTTAAGTTACGATGAAATTGCAGACGTCTGTGGTCTGACTAAAAATCATGTTGGTGTGATATTAAAGCGCGCCAAGCAAAGTATCATGCAGGAGCAACCGCATGCATAATTCAGATAAAAAGAATCAAACGAACCCGCCCGTATCAGTAGACGATGCGCAAAATGATGGCCTTTCTGCGCTATGGCAAGCTCAGCCAGTTACGGCTATCAACCTCTCGGAAGTAAAAGCCAGTTTAAGCAGCGAGCGAACCAAGCAACGCTGGTATATGTTGGTTGACTCCTTAGCGTTTATCCCAGCGATCTACTTGCTAGTTGTTACTTGGGAAAAGTTCACTTTTGTCGCCCACGCGATGTTTGTTTTTATGCTGGTCACGGCTCTTCCCCTGCTTGTTTATCAGCTGTGGTTAAGAAGAGTGGCTGCATTTTCAAAAGACACTCAAACCGCTGACCACCTAACGCAGCTAATAAAGCAAATTAAGAATAACGTGAAGATTGCTGTAATCACTAAACACTCGACATGGACTGCAGTGTTATTTGGATGTGCCTTTCTGGTGGAGCGCTATTTTTATGGGGCGCTTACCCCAGAGAAAGTTATGAAGATGGCTATAGTTATGACGTCCATGAGCGTTGTGATGCTAGTGTGGTATGTGTGGGCGAGCAAAAGACAAAAGCGTTTTGAGCGTCAACTCGAAACGCTTGAGAAGATGGCACAGCAGCGTTAAGGGCGCATGAGTGCAAAAGTACGATGTTTTGACTTTGAGCGCTTAATTGTTATTACTTGTGCTCGGAGTGCTCACATTATCTTTCAGATCTTGCTCTGCGCTTTCATTGGACTCTTCAGCTTCACTGTCGTCTTCATCACTATCTCTACGGGTTCTGTTATCACCCAAGAAAAACTCATAATAAAGGTCTAACGCGAACTCAGATTGGTCTTCCAGTGTGGTTTGAATGGCTTCTAAATATAAACTAGGTAGAAGCTGATATTTTACCGCCAAGTCAGGCGGTAGTTGTCTGCGTCGTAGCGTGCTATTGGCGTCGTTGTTACTTAGACCAACGTCCACATTGTATTCCACAGATAATCGCTCGTTTATCTGCCCTCTTACCGACAGTAAATCTTCGTTAGTGCTTAAACTAAAATCATCAATACCTAGCGCGCTTCCCACTTGTCCTGTCAGGGTTTTGGTGTTGGATAAACCAAAACCTACCAGCAGCGCAGCGTAGTTAGGATCTTGTGTGCCCGAGTTCGGTCCAGAACCTGTAAGTAGATATGACAATACGCCCTGTTGATCCATTGCAGGCTCAGAGAACAGGTTAATACTTGGCGAGTCAGCCGCGCCATCAATTCGGATACCTGCAATTACGTCGTCATCGGTTTTAGCCGGGTCGCGGATGGCTTCAACCAGTAACAATGGCTGGTCGATGGGGCCGTTAAATTGTACTTCACCGGTTTGAATAATTAACTGTTGTCCGTAAGCGTTGTATCGACCATTTAAAATTTGAAGGTCACCATAGCCCACAAGTGCAGGTTGAGTGTTTACGCGAATGCCACCATACAAACTTGCAGTAAGGCCAAACGCTTCGAGTTTTACTTCTTCGGTTTTGTTTTTGTCGATGTTGACCAATACCGAAGCGTGGACGATATCTAGCGGTTCCTCTCTATCCGGTTCGCCACGCAGGTGCACGTCTTTTGATGGGGAAACAGCACTCTCAGGTAGCGACTCTATTTCAATTCTCGCCCAAGGAATATTTACCTCGCCACTCACGTCCACTTTTTCTTTTGTGGCGGCGATATCGATATTCGGTGATACCTTGAGTCGAATGTTTGGCTGACGAATTTCGAAACCGTTTCCTTTTAGATTAAATGTCGCACTGGGGTTGGATGACCAGTCTAACTCGCCTTTTAACGCCCCTTTTCCTCCGCCTAGTAAGAAGGTGCCGTCTAGTGCAGCGGTTTGACCATTAAGCGATACTTTTTGATTCCAATCGGCCAGTGTCACAGGTGTATCTTGTATATCGATAGCGCCATTTGAAACTGTCAATTCACCGTTAAGCGTAGGGTCGTCAATGTAACCACTTAACGATACGTTCCCATTTAACTTTCCTGTAAGGGTTCTGACAGCGGGGGAAAGGGGTTTGAATGGTGCAACATTAAGCCCTTGCATCTCTAGTTTACCATCGAGTGGTATACGCGATTCGAAAGGACGGGTATTCAAGGTTAGTGTTGCATCCCCGACATCTTGGCTTGAGATCACAGATGTTGATGCTAACTGCCCCTGCTTTATCTCTCCTTTAGTTTCTATGGAGTTAATAGTGAGCGTTAGCGGGCGCGTTTCACCAAGTTGCCATGGCGCAGAACTCATAGACGCAGTAAATGTGGCATCGATTGGGTCGTTAGCAGAGTAACTGCCTTTGGTTTTTACGGTAAGTGTTGCCTGTGAGGGACTTGAAACAACAGTAGGCGCTAACTCGTTCGCCCATAACCCGATGGGCAGCGCCGTCGCGCTGATATCCCAACTGGCTTTGTTTTGTTGATAATTCACGTTTGAAATACACAGCTCACCTTCCTTTCGAGAGGTCCAACAGTGCTGACCTATTTTAGCCGTTATAGGTGTGGTGCCTATGTCTACACTGAACGGGCTTGATAGCGTCCACTGCATATTAGCGAGCTTCAATGCGGTATCACTAATTTCCCCCACCCAGTGATTGTTAGTCCATGCACCCTTTAAAGACAGCCCAATATTATTGTTGGGCACAGCTAGGTCAATATCTGCGGTGTGATCGCGATAGGTACCGTTAACTTTGATTTCGCCGTTCAATGGTCCTTGCTGCGCGGCAGAGGCATTTAAATTGGGTGACACAGCGATATTAGATAGGGCGAGTGTGCCGTTAGCAGTTGGATTTTGCCAAGGACCGGCGGCTGTGATATTGCCACTTACCGCACCTGTCACTTCTGGGTATAGGCTTGAAATAGCGTTAATGTTTATCGCAATATTTGCATTTAAATGCCGCTTATTCAGTACTTGAGCAATGGCGCGTATCGTGTTTCGCTCTTGCTCGTGTTCTTGAATGATATTGACGTTAGTAACGAATAAGTCGCTGGGGCCAGCATAAACCGCATTCCCCTTCACCTGAAGCGGTTTGCCCTGAAGTATACCCGAGACAGTCATATCTCTTAGGCTCATGTGTAATCCGCCGCGCTCAGAGTATTGCAATATACTGTCTATTTCTCCGCTAATTTTTTCAGGCGCATAAGTGCTGAATTGCCGCCCTGATACATTCTTAAGCGTTGTCTTACCTTCCCACGCGATACTTTCATTTAGATAAAGGGTACCTGTGTTGGTTAAGCTCCCCTCCAAAGCGTTTATATTGGCTTGATTAACAAAAATATTGTTCTTTTTCAGCACCACATCAAGCGATACCGGTACATTGCCAATGTCAGGCAATGTAGCTGCGCCAGCTCCTTTAAGTACGTAATCACCCATGGTGCCGGAAAGCGTTAACTGTCCTTCTTTGAGCGTAGTGTTTTCCAGTGTCGGTATGGCTTGTTCTTGCCAGTTCGCAGTGAATTCTATGGGAAGGTTGCTGTCTAGAATGTTGGCCATTAGGTTGGCATTTGCGGTTACCGCGCCTCTGGCAACAACTGACAGCGTTAAATCGTCCAACGCACCCGCGGCCGCTACACTCAGTTCTTGTGGTGTGTCACCAAGCTTCGTTTTCGCGTTAATAGCCACATTTAATGGGAAGTTTCCGTCAAGTGTTGCGCTCGCTTTTCCTTTCACCTTACCTTGTTCATGTACAACGGTCATTTCTTCAATAGCGACATCGCTGCCCTTAAAGTGAGCCTCTAACAGCGAGATGAGTGAAATGTGT
This sequence comes from Alteromonas sp. G4i13, assembly GCF_054960505.1. Taxonomy (NCBI): domain Bacteria; kingdom Pseudomonadati; phylum Pseudomonadota; class Gammaproteobacteria; order Alteromonadales; family Alteromonadaceae; genus Alteromonas; species Alteromonas sp. G4i13. The sequence continues at coordinate 67,039 of NZ_JBHNYX010000006.1, forward strand.
TGTTTGCTCTCCCCTTGAATTATGTGTAGATCTTCTACTAAAAAAGTACCAAGAGACAAAGGAATAGGCGTAGCTATATTTGGTAGTACGGGGACGTCGTAGCTTAGTGAGTATGACGTAGGCAAAGCGCTATCAGTACTTGGTGCCTGTTCTTTTTTGGGAGCAGGCTGCTCACTATTAGTTTCCGATGCATTGGTCATGGCTGCCGGTGAAGAGCTGGCAGCTTCATCTTGGTTTAGCAGAGCAATGCGAACACCTTTTGCGGCTATGCTGTCAAGTATGAGGTCGCTATTTCCTTCAAAATCGGTCAGCTCTAGTTCATCAATTTCTACTGTTGTCGTAAGTAGAGCAAGTTTGATATTCGTTAGCGCTAAATACCCAACATCAATAGGCAGCGGTAATTCAATCTGGCCACCTGAAGATGCATCATCGGAAGAGGCAGGCGCGTTTGAGCGCTGTGTAAGCGTAGCGTTTTCCAGCGTGACTTCATTGACACATACTCTAGGCTCAAACAAACAACGCCAGGTAATATCAATGTAGGCATATTGTGCAGACACCTTCCATTGCGGGTTTTCCCACTCCACGTTATGCACTTCTAGTGTGTCAGCAAACCCACCGTCAATGGCATCGATGGAAAGGTTTTCAACAAACGTGTTGGCCAGTAACTTAACGGTAGGGCCGCCTAGAGGACTTATCAAAACGGCATACAACGCGACCAATATAAGAACCGGTGAAAGTAAAATAGCCGAAAGCGTACGTTTTCTCATAGCTCAGGCCCCAACAAAATGTGTAACTGCCATGTATTCTCGTCTGGCGCAAAGCCTCTTGCCACGTAAAGTCTGACTGGACCAATTGGTGAAAGCCAATGTACACCAGGTCCAACGCTATATGTCAGCGTTGTGCTGGTGTCGTTTGTTGCTGTACCTGCATCGACAAACGCTGCCACTCTCCAATTATCTGCCACTTGATAGGCATACTCTACACTCGATGTAGCAAGGTACTTCCCTCCGATAGAGTCAACAATAAGTTCTCCTGTTTCTGGATCAATGACTTCAGCTGTCGGAGAAATTTCGCGATAATCGAAGCCGCGAACACTTTTATCGCCCCCTGCATAGAAACGCAACGACGTTGGCACTTCATCAAAACTATTGGTTTTAATAACCCCTGCTTCACCGCGTATGGTTATTCTGTGCACATTGTTAAAGGTACGGATAAGCGTGGCTTCAACTACTGCCTTTGCAAAATCGATATCAGAACCATAACCTTCTTTGCCTATTTGAGTGAGCATTTGAAGGTAGGTACCATTATTAATGTTGAGCTCACTGTCTTTATCGCGATAGGTTAACGAATACCCGGGTAATACTAGGGACGTGGTGTTTGTACTCAATTCCCCTTGATCATAAGTTTCACGTAGATAGGTCACCGAGCCATCGTGTTGCCATGGTGAATTGTCATGTTGCCAGTATCGGTGTGCAGACAAAGATAAGGTTTCACTCTCAAAGGAAGTGTTGCTGTACTCTATAAATTGGTAACCCGCCTCTATACTCGCGTAATCCCGCGTTATGTTTCTCATAGGTATACGGTAGTCGGCAGTCACTGATTGTTCTGGCGCTGAAATGAAAATATCAGATGAAACAGAGTGCCCTTTACTATTCACCCAAGGACGCTCCCATCCCAAGCGAACCCGTGGGCCCGTGTCAGTGGCTGCGCCAACAGAAACGTTAAATGCGTCTGTGGGTCTGTGAAGTAACGATACCTCAACCGGTACCAGCAAACCATCAGCCTCACTTACAACCGGGCGTGCAATAACGCGGGTAAAATACCCAGATTGATTAAGGCTTCTGTTGAAATCGGCAAGTGTTGCTGAAGAGTACGCATCGCCTGTTTGAAAAGGCTTTAGCCGCTCAATGATGGCTTTCGCCTTGTCATCGCCAATAAATTTTAGCTCTCCAAATTGGTACTGGGGCCCGCTTTGCGCAATCAAAAGTACGTTTGCTTGTTTTTCGTCACGCACTAGGTCGAGGCGCGTCGCCTGCCAAAAATAATCAAAATAGCCATTAGATAAGGCGTAGTTAAACATGGACGACTTAAACGACTCGTAAATGGTTTGGTTTAACACGTCGCCTTCTTTAAGCTTTAGTGAATTAAAACGTTCTCTGAAAGCCTTATCTTCACGTCCCGCACCTATTATTTCGCGAGTAACCTTATTTATGGTAAGCGGCGCATTCAAAGCAACGTTCACTGTAACCTTGTCGCCCTCTTCAATACTTACCTTGGTCTCGCTGTTGTAATAACCATAGGGTTGAACCGCTGTCGCTACCGTTTCACCCACTTCATCTTGCCAGTAAGGGTCAGTAAGCAACGATTTTTCCACGTCGAGACTGTTTAAATGCAGGCGGATATTATTACGCAGTTTGTCGTCTTCTACGCCCTGAATGTTATAGGAAATAGGGTCTTGGGCATGTGAAAAAGTAAAGAGAGCACACACTAGCGTGCACAATGTACTGCCCACCAAAACTCGGACTGCTTTGGTGATTCTAAACATAAATTGTCGGAAAAGATGGTCTTGCAAACTGGCAAGCCCGCTCCAAATCGAAGGCATGAAAAGGCTAAGTCCTTAAGGTAACGCTGGGCTGTGAAGCTTACCGCTTGATGGTAAAATCCATATTATGTCTGTGGTTAATGATACCACATTTGCAATTTGTATCCGCAAACTACGACGAGAGATCAAATAATTGCGCTGACGTCGGTAAATAATACCAATCCGCATAGATCATTACCCACTCAGAAGGCGCTGGCAAGTTTCCTAGCAAAGCGTGGGAATGCAGGAGTGGCTGTTCCCTTTCAAATTCCCAGAATGAAGCTAGGAAGCTTGCCAGACCTTCCCGAAGGGCGAGTTTAAAATGTCCGTACTCTTTGTTGTGTCACCTTGATGTAGACCACTATACCTGCGGTAACACGCCGCGATTACGAACATTTTAACTCTCGCTGAGTGGGTAATGATCTATGCGGATTGGTATAGAATGCACTCAACGTATTTTCCTGACTAGAATGCTCTTCTTCAGAACATATCTGGCACATCCACTCACTGAACATAGAGCCTAGCATTGCTTTGTTTTTGTACATCTGGGCATGAGTGAGTATACTCTGTGTAACTTAACTTTGAGTTTTTTGCCTAAGCTAAGTTCCACTAACAATAAAAAACAACAAGGGAATGTTATGTCTTCTAATAAGGCTCTCTTACCTACGACACTAGTTACTTTGCTACTGTTGGTTTGCTCTTTCTCCACACTGGGCGCAGATCAAACTAAGGCAGAACCCGAGTACGAAAAATTCAGTTCTTTGCCAACTTATTGGACTCCGTCGCTGTCACCCGATGGCTCAAAAATCGCTTTTGTTCAAAACGTTGAGCAAGAAGAAGCGTTTGCCATGCTTGCCACTTACGACTTAAAAAAGGGTGAAAAGCACTACCTACTGCGATCGGACAATGAACGCGTAAAAATTAACTGGTACAACTGGGTGAACAATGAACGGCTGGTGGTTAGCGCTCGTTACGAAACCCGCCGTGGCACCACGAAAGTTCACGACACACGGTTGTTAAGCATTAAGTTTGACGGTGAAGGCGGTGCATTCAACTTGGTTGAATGGGAGAGAATAAAGCGTCGAGCAGGTAACCCGAACCACATTCCTCAATTTCACGATGACGTTATCGACTGGCTGCCTGACGATCCAGAACATATTCTAATTGCCTTAGACGCTGAGGTGTTGGGGCTGCCGTCGGTTTACAAAATCAATGTTAATGATGGTGGCGTAAGTCGCATTATTCGCGGGAAAAAACGCATTAGAGATTGGATGACGGACCAACAAAATAACGTTCGTATAGGTGTTTCGCTTGATTACGATACAGGGGAGCGAGAAGTCTTTCTAAAAGAAGGAGACGATTGGCGCACCTTATTTGCTTACAACGCTATGTCTGACAAGGGTGAATACCCAGTTGGCTTTGCAAAAGACCCAAATATTCTTTATTTCAAAGGTTATAAAGGAGACTTCCGTGCATTGTACACCTTGAACCTTACTACTAATGAGCGAACAGAGGTGTATGCTGATGAAGGGTACGATGTTAATGGTAGCCTTATCTATTCACCGGTTACCCGAGATGCAATAGGAGTACGCCATGACGGTCGACATTATTGGGATGAACGTTACGTCGCTCTTCAAAATGGTATCGATGCTGGTCTTCCTGATTACGACAATACCTTAGTGAGCTTTAGCGACGACGAACAAACATATATTGTTTATTCAGAGTCTGACACCTTACCAGGAGTTTATTTGCTGGGTGACCGTAAAGAAGGCACGTTAGTGATGCTTTTTGAGCAATATGCTCAAATAGACCCGGCAAAATTATCTGAGCATACGTTAATTGATTATGAAGCCAGAGACGGCATCAAAATCGAAGCGTATTTGACTTTACCAAAAGGCGAAGGCCCGTTTCCTACCATTATTCATCCCCACGGTGGCCCTGGAGCAAGAGATTTCAGTGGTTTCGACTATTGGACAGCGTATTTTACGTCGAAAGGTTATGCAGTACTAAGGCCTAACTTTAGAGGTTCTAGAGGGTATGGGTACAGCTTTGCGCAAAGCCAAATGAAAGGCTGGGGCTTGGCTATGCAAGATGATATCACCGATGCGGCAAACTGGATGGTAGAGCAGGGGCACGCTGAGCAAGACAACATGTGTATTGTGGGCGCTAGCTATGGCGGTTACGCCGCCCTGATGGCAACTGTTAAAACCCCGGATCTGTTTAAGTGTGCGGTGAGCTTTGCTGGCGTAAGTTCACTTAAACACGTCATTATTCATTCTCGCCGTTTCCTGAACAACGAATTTGTGAAAAACCAAATTGGGGATGATTATGATGACCTTGAAGCGCGCTCGCCTTACTACAATGCGAAAGGGATAAAGACGCCAATTTTGCTGGTACATGGAGAGGAAGATAGAGTTGTCCCTCCACTTCATAGTCGCTACATGGCTGACGAGTTAGATGATTACGACAAGGTCTACAAGTATGTAGAGCTTGAAAGTGGCGACCACAATTTGTCTATTCAGCGAAATCGTCATATTTTCTTTAAGGAAATGGATGCATTTTTAGACCAACACCTTAAGCCAGCGAGTAAAGCGCGTGCTGCAACGGCAAACGTTTCAGCTTCCGAGTAACACCCGTTAAATGCACCAGTATTTACGACAAGATTTTACTTGGCTGGCGGCTTTTTAACCAAGTTTCAGGTATACTCAACAAGGCGCGTTAATTTCGCGCCTTTTTAATTTCCCCCACTTTATTTCATATTCGAGACTTTATGCCCCAGACTTCTAATGGCGTATCTGAGGATACTGCAGTTGTGCAAAAGCCAGCGCTTGGCCTTGTTGAATTTGTTGCGCTAATGGCTACGATGACATCCCTTGTCGCGTTGAGCATTGACGCTATGCTGCCTGCGTTGATTCAAATTGGCGAGTCACTACAGGTCGCCGAGGCGCATCAAACCCACTTAATCGTTACCGTGTTCTTTTTAGGCATGGCACTGGGTCAAATGTTCTTTGGGCCTTTTTCCGATAGCCGCGGCCGTCGCTTAACTATATTAGTGGGCCTGTGTATTTTCGCCTTAGGTACATTTGTTTGCATGATGGCCACCAATTTGGAGACCATGCTGGTAGGTCGCGTTATTCAAGCATTTGGGGTGTCTGGGCCACGAATAGCCTCTATGGCAATTATTCGCGACCTTTACGTTGGCGATGCGATGGCAAAAGTCATGTCGTTTATCATGATGGTGTTTATATTAGTGCCTATGTTGGCGCCTATTATTGGGCAAACGGTGATGGAGTTGACCTCATGGTTCCATATTTTCACTATGTTTCTCATTGTGGCTACCATGGCCGGCATTTGGTTTTTTTCTCGTCAAGGGGAAACCTTGCCAAGAGCAAGGCGTAAAAAGTTTTCATGGGCGCAGTTTTTCGCATCTTCAAAGTTCATTCTAACTAACCCAGCAGTGATGGGTTACACCTTTGCCATGGGCTGTATTTTTGGCGCATTCTTGGCGTATTTAAGTGCTTCGCAAACCATATTTACTGTGTTTTACAACGTAGGTGAATGGTTTCCCTACATCTTTGCAACGCTTGCTTTTTCAATTGGTCTCGCCTCTTACTTTAACGGCAAAATGGTAATGCGTTTTGGGATGCGCAAGCTTTGTCGTTTTGCACTTAAAGGGGTTAACGGGTTTGCCGTTGTGTATTTAGTGTTGCTGTTGGCGTACGACGGCTTGCCGCCTTTAATTCCTACGGTTGCGGTTATGTTTGTAGGCTTTTTCTTTGTGGGCATACTGTTTGGTAACTTAAACGCCATGGCGATGCAGCCGCTTGGCGATATGGCAGGTTTAGGCGCGGCCATAATTGGCTCATTTTCTAGCCTTTTCTCGGTGCCTGTTGCACTGTTCGTCGACAGTTTCTTAAATGGAAATTTAATGCCTATCGGCTGGGGATTTCTCGTCTTTTTTGCTTTATCTTACGTATCCGTACGCTATGCTGAGCGCGTTCGTGAAGGTTCTATTTAGAAGGTGTATCGGCGTGTCGCAGAGGTCAGTTGCGTAAGAAAGATACTTATTAGCAGGCTTACGGACATAAAAAAGCCCGACCAAAATGGTCGGGCAAGAGGGCTTAGTTAAGCACCTAACGACAGAAACTGTCCTAACCTATGATGGCCTTCATGTCAGTCATGTAGCCACGTAAGGTCTTACCTACCGATTCCACACCGTGTGAGCGGATGGCTTCGTTAATTTCAACAAGGCGTTTGTTCTCTACCTGATTAGAAGTAGCGGCTAAACCCTTACCGATAACGCTGGTATCAATGGTAGGCATAAATTTCTCACGCAAAATTGGAATTGCTGCGTTAGCAAACAAATAGTTTCCGTATTCTGCTGTGTCTGAAATAACCACGTTCATTTCATACAAACGCTTACGTGCGATTGTGTTAGAAATAAGCGGTGTTTCATGCAGTGATTCATAGTACGCAGACTCAGGTAAAATACCGGCTTCAACCATTACGTCGAACGCAACTTCAACACCACACTTGATCATGGCAACCAGTAAGATGCCGTGGTCAAAGAATTCTTGTTCACTGATTTCACCTTCATAAGCCGGTGCGTTTTCAAACGCGGTTTCACCGGTTTCTTCACGCCACTTAAGCAGGTTCGCATCGCCATTGGCCCAATCTTCCATCATGGTGCGAGAGAACTCACCGCTGATGATGTCGTCTTGGTGCTTTTCAAATAGCGGACGAAGTAAATCAGTTAACTGCTCAGAAAGCTCAAACGCTTTCACTTTTGCAGGGTTTGATAGACGGTCCATCATGTTAGTCACACCGCCAATCTTAAGTGCTTCAGTAATAGCTTCTAGGCCGTACTGAATAAGTGCACCTGCGTATCCTGGCTCGATACCGTCATCAATCATTTTTTCAAACGCAAGTACCGCTGCAACTTGTTGCATACCACACAAAATGGTTTGCTCGCCCATGAGGTCAGATTTAACTTCAGCCACAAATGATGACTCAAGTACACCTGCGCGGTCACCGCCCGTTGCACTTGCAAGTGCTTTGGCTTGATCCCAACCTTTACCTTCAGGGTCGTTTTCTGGGTGTACAGCAATCAGAGTTGGTACACCAAAGCCACGCTTATATTCTTCACGTACTTCAGAACCCGGGCTTTTCGGCGCACACATGATTACTGTGATATCGCTACGAATTTGCTGCCCTTCTTCAACGATATTGAAACCGTGAGAGTAACCTAGCGTTGCACCTTCTTTCATAAGCGGCATAACGGCTTCGACTACGCTAGCGTGCTGCTTATCAGGTGTTAAGTTATATACTACGTCTGCTTCTGGAATGAGCTGTTGGTAAGTACCAACGGTAAATCCGTTACTGGTTGCGCGCTTATATGAGTCGCGTTGCTCATCAATGGCTGCTTGACGCAGCGCATAAGAAACATCTAACCCTGAGTCACGCATATTCAAGCCTTGGTTAAGGCCCTGCGCGCCGCAGCCTACAATGACAATTTTCTTGCCTTTTAAGAACTGACAACCGTCAGCGAATTCATCGCGTGCCATGAAACGGCAGCGGCCAAGCTGATCTAACTGCTGGCGAAGTGACAGGGTGTTGAAATAATTAGCCATAAAAATTTCCGAACAACATTCATTTTTGTCAATATCAAACACCGACCTTGGTGTTGACAGACCTCGTCTATGACGACTTGATATTGAGACTAAAAGATTTCTTTTGTTTTGGAAAATGATATATTTGCAAGATAATATTGCATAAAGTGAAATGTTTATGGATTTTCGCAGTCTACAGCTGTTCAATCACCTAGCTACCAGCCTACATTTTGGCATTACCGCCGAGGCCATGTATGTGTCGCCTTCTACATTAAGCCGGGTTATTCAACGCCTTGAGGACGAGTTAGGCTGCACGTTGTTTAAACGTGATAACCGCAAAGTGGCGCTAACCCACAGTGGGCACAAGCTGCTGTCTTTTTCAAAGCAAGCGCTGAAAGATTGGCAACAGCTAAAGGTCGACTTAAAAGAAGATAACGACGCATTGCAGGGTGAGCTCAGCGTATTTTGCTCGGTTACCGCTAGTCAAAGCCACTTACCCGCTATGCTTAGACAGTTCAGGCAACAGCACCCGGGTGTTGATATACGCCTAATTACCGGCGATCCTGCCCTTGCGATAGAAAAAGTGAAAGGCAAACAGTGCGACTTATCTATTGCTATCTACACCCCTGATATGCCGACAGATTTGCATTTCACCGCGCTTGATAATGTGCCTTTGGTACTTATTGCCCCAAGAGAGTGGCGACTTACTCAACTAAGCCAGTTGGACTGGACTAAACATCAGGTGATTATGCCTGAAACTGGCCCAACCCGTCGTACTGCCTACCACTGGTTTGCTGAGCATGGCATTCGTCCAAATGTGTATGCTTATGTCGGCGGTAACGAGGCCATCGTGAGCATGGTGGCACTTGAATGTGGCGTGGGATTTGTGCCTAAAGTGGTACTTGATCACTCCAGTATGGCCAATGCTGTAACCCAAATACCTGTTGAAGATATTGAGCCTTATGCTTTAGGTTTATGCTGCTTGCAGGATAAGCAAAACGAGCCGCTTATAAACGCCTTTATGCAGCTTAATTTGCAAACTCGTGGGTAAGTTTAAGGCATAGCTGGTGCTTAGCTAGTGCTCAACTGTTTAATAAGGTTATCGAGGGCGCGATAGCCCAATGCTTCTGCAATGTGCGCCCGCGATACGGCGTGCTCATCTTCAAGATCTGCAATGGTTCTTGCCACTTTTAACGTGCGATGAAACACCCGCATAGACAAATTAAGCTGTTTAGCAGCGGCTTGTAGAAACTGCAAATCAGCGTCATCTAGCAGACATATATCGGCAAGCTCACCTGCGTGCAGCGCACCATTTGGCTTACCTTGCCGTAGCCCTTGTTTGTGACGAGCTGCAATGACTCGCTCTCGCGTTGCGTGTAACGAGTCGTCAGGTCTATTGGCACGCTCTGGCAGGTCGTAGTCAGGTAGGCGCGGCACTTCGACTTGTATATCAATTCTATCAAGCAGTGGTCCCGATAACCGGTTCAAGTAGTTGAGCTGTTGCTGCGGGGTTAGTCGGTTATCATCAATATCACCCGTCGGGCTTGGATTCATCGCCGCTACTAGTTGAAAGTTGGCGGGGTATGTGGCGCTTCCTGAAGCACGAGACAAATGCACGTCGCCGGTTTCAAGTGGCTCGCGCAATACATCCAGTGCCTTTCGCCCAAATTCAGGCAGTTCGTCTAGAAACAAAATACCATTATGAGCCAGCGATATTTCACCCGGTACAGGGTTTGAGCCACCGCCAGTAAGCGCCACCGCAGAGCTAGTATGATGGGGCGAGCGGAGGTGGCGAGTTAGAAAACGCTCTGCATGCAGTTTTTCGCCTTTCACAGAGTGAATGGCAGCCACTTCCAACGCTTCTTCCTCGCTCATATCGGGTAATAGCGATAGCATTCGGCTGGCGAGTAAACTTTTGCCTGTGCCTGGAGGGCCAACCATCAAAAGATTATGTGCACCACTTGCCGCGATAATAAGCGCTCGTTTGGCCTGCTCTTGGCCGATAATGTCATCCCACCCTGTTAAGGTTTTGTTAGGCGCCCGTGAGGTAAACGGCTGGCCTTTGGCGAGCTTTTTGTTGCCGGTAAGGTGTTCATAAACAGACAGTAAATCGAAAGCGGGATAGCGCGTTGCGTGAGAAACCAATGCAGCCTCTACGTCATTATCCCCCGGATATACGAGCGCAATATCTTCGTTTGCAGCTGCCATTACCACAGGAATCAGCCCGTTTACTGGCTTTATTTCGCCGTTTAATGCAAGCTCGCCCACAAAGGCAATGTTAAGTAGGCTAATGTCTGAGATGTAGCCCGACGCAGCTAAAATGCCTACGGCAATGGGAAGGTCGAACCGCCCGCCAAACTTGGGAATATCTGCTGGCGCTAAATTGACGGTTATTCGTTTTGCGGGAAACTCAAAACCACTGTTTATCAGGGCGCTGCGTACTCTTTCTCGCGCTTCTTTAACGCTGGTTTCTGCCATGCCGACCAGTTGAAAAGCAGGTAAACCATTAGCTAGGTGAATCTCTACACTTACCTCTGGCGCTGCCACGCCCTGCCCTGCAAAGGTTTTAACAACAGCCATCCCCATAATCTAAACAACCTCCTCTCGCTGAATACTTATGATTCGTGGTTATGAAACGCAAACGTGTCAGCGCGGTAAAAATGTAAGCCAACGCAGTCGGCGTAAACTTTAGAGAGAGTCGGGATAAGATGTAACTGTACTAACGATGGGATTTACTGAGAGTGCATAAAACGCTTGGCATGTAATGATCCTGCTCAGCAAACTTAGGCTAGTGCTAGTGGTGGTCGTTGTAGAAAACGGGCAGCTGCCAATGCCAGCGCATGGCGCCAAGCCTAAACAGTACGGTTGTTACAAGGGCCGCAATACCACACCACTGTGTGGCGAGTTCCATTTGCATGCCTATTCCATAAACCACGCCCCCTGCAATACAGGTCATTGCATACAGTTCGCCGTTGAGTACCAGCGGTACCTCTCGGCAAATAACGTCCCGTAACAGACCGCCAAACACGCCGGTAATGGTGCCCATGGCAACCGCCACGGCCATGCCTGTGTCGTTTGCCAAGGCTTTCTCTATGCCTACTACGTTAAAAAGCGCCAGCCCGAAAGCATCGGCAATTAATAAATAGTGAAAAGGAAAGCGTGGACTAATACGCAGCCAGATAATGGGTATAAAGGCGGCTATCAGTGTGGTGTATAAATAATCGGTATCGGCAATCCAGAAGACCGGGACATCTAACATGACATCACGCAGTGTTCCGCCGCCAATGGCGGTTGCGCTGGCAAGCACGACCACGCCAAATCCATCCATACGCTTTTGATAGGCCATCAGGGTGCCGGAAATTGCGCACACTGCAACCCCCGCTAAGTTTAACCAATGAAACCAATCAAACATCTTCTTGTACCCTTTTACTACCCTTAAAAACTCGCCATTCCTACCGCAAAATACTTGATCAGGCCTTATGTTTCATGCTATTTCTTTGCCCAATATCGAAACGTACTGTTGATATTACGGTTCGTGATATTGAGTGATGAGGTAAAGCCATAACCTCTAACGAACAACATTTCATAATTACAATGCCAATGGATATAGGTATTGTATGTCAAATATATCATATAAAACAAAGCGCTACTGATGTGTTAGCAGTTAGGCTTTGTTGCTCCTCGCTTTGAACGACCTTAGATGATGTGTTACATCATCAGTATGACATGCAATTTTGAGTAAAACAGCGCGTATTGGAAGTTAAGCCAAAGCATTACTGGTTTACCACTGTTTTTTAGTTTCACAAAAAGGTCTAGCGCCAAAACCTAGAACCTTAAATTAACGGGAAGGATTTATGCCCAAGTTACGTTCAGCAACTACCACCCAAGGTAGAAATATGGCGGGAGCTCGCGCGTTATGGCGAGCAACTGGAATGAAAGACTCTGATTTCGGCAAGCCTATTATTGCTATTGCGAACTCATTTACGCAGTTCGTACCTGGGCATGTTCACCTAAAAGATCTCGGCCAATTAGTGGCGCGCAGCGTTGAAGAAGCGGGTGGTGTGGCGAAAGAATTCAACACTATCGCAGTGGATGACGGTATCGCCATGGGGCACAGCGGTATGCTGTATAGCTTACCATCTCGAGAAATCATTGCTGATGCAGTGGAATACATGGTGAACGCACATTGCGCCGATGCCATCGTTTGTATTTCTAACTGCGACAAGATCACCCCGGGAATGCTAATGGCGTCTATGCGCTTGAACGTACCGGTCATTTTTGTGTCTGGGGGCCCAATGGAAGCGGGTAAAACCAAGCTTTCAGACCAGCTTATTAAACTAGATTTGGTTGACGCCATGGTAGCGGCTGCTGACGACAAAGTTAGCGATGCTGATACCGACGAAATTGAACGCTCAGCCTGCCCTACCTGCGGCTCATGTTCAGGGATGTTCACCGCGAACTCCATGAACTGTCTAACCGAAGCGTTAGGTTTATCCTTGCCGGGCAACGGCTCTATGCTGGCTACCCACGCCGACCGTGAAGGTTTATTTAAACAAGCGGGCAAACAAATTGTTGAGCTGTGCAAGCGTTACTACGGCGACGATGATGACAGTGTATTACCACGTAATATCGCTAACTTTAAGGCTTTTGAGAATGCCATGAGCTTGGATATTGCCATGGGTGGGTCGACCAATACCATTTTGCATCTGTTAGCAGCGGCAATGGAAGGCGAAGTGCCGTTTACTATGGCAGACATCGACAGATTGTCTCGCAAAGTGCCTCACCTATGCAAAGTGGCACCTTCAACACCCAAATACCACATGGAAGACGTACACCGAGCGGGTGGCGTTTTGGGTATTTTGAACGAGCTAAATAAGGCTGGCTTGCTGAACACCGATGTTAATCATGTTTTAGGAAAACCGCTTACCGACGTTATCAGCGAGTGGGACATCACTAACCCTGAAAACGAAGACGCTATTACCTTTTATCGCGCGGGTCCTGCGGGTATTCGCACGACAAAAGCATTTAGCCAAGATTGTCGCTGGGATGAAGCCGATGACGACCGCGAAAACGGCTGCATTCGCTCTATCGAGAATGCGTTCAGTCAAGAAGGTGGCTTAGCCGTGCTTTACGGTAATGTGGCTGAAGATGGCTGTATTGTAAAAACGGCTGGCGTAGATGAGTCTATTCTTAAATTTAACGGTACTGCCCGTATTTACGAAAGCCAAGACGACGCGGTAGCAGGTATCTTGGGCGATGAAGTAAAAGCCGGTGATGTGGTCTTCATTCGCTACGAAGGTCCTCGCGGGGGCCCGGGTATGCAAGAAATGCTATACCCAACGTCTTACTTGAAATCTAAAGGGTTAGGTAAGCACTGCGCTTTGGTAACAGACGGACGCTTTAGTGGCGGTACCAGTGGGTTGTCTATAGGTCACTGCTCACCTGAAGCCGCCAGTGGTGGTGGCATTGGCCTAGTGGAAGATGGCGATAAAATTGAAATAGATATCCCCAATAGAAGTATCAATATTGCTATTAGCGATGAAGAACTAGCAGAGCGTCGCGCGAAAATGGAAGCCAGTGATAAGCCTTGGAAGCCGAAAGATCGCGTTCGTGAAGTCTCCACATCACTTAAAACCTTTGCGGCGTTAGCAACCAGTGCCGATAAAGGTGCAGTGCGTGATGTGACTAAGCTGGAAAATCTGTAATGGCAGCCGAACACGTTAGCGATCATGAATATTTGAAGAAGATCTTACTTGCCCCTGTTTACGATGTAGCAGTGGCAAGTGAACTTTCCTATATGTCTTTGCTTTCAGCCGAGCTTGGCAATGAAATTTTTCTGAAACGCGAAGATCAGCAGCCGGTAAAAAGCTTTAAGCTGCGCGGTGCCTATAACCGTATTTGCTCACTAAGCGACGAGCAATTGCAAGCTGGCGTAATTGGCGCCTCGGCGGGTAATCATGCGCAAGGCTTAGCGTACAGTGCAAAAATGAAAGGTATTCAGGCGACTATTGTCATGCCTGAAACCACGCCTGATATCAAGGTAGACGCAGTAAGACGCTTCGGCGGTGAAAACGTAAATGTGGTATTGCATGGCACCAGCTTTGATCAAGCAAGTAGCCATGCAAAAGCATTATGTGAGACCCACGGTTATACCTTTGTTCCGCCCTTTGACGACCCCGATGTCATTGCAGGGCAAGGTACAGTCGCGCGAGAGTTGCTAGAGCAAAACCCACACCTCGATATCTTATTTATTGCTGTGGGTGGCGGTGGTTTAGCCGCTGGTATTGCGGTTTACTTAAAGCAACTAAAACCAAGCATAAAAATCGTTGCGGTAGAGTCGGAAGAATCGGCCTGTTTCATTAAAGCAAAGGCGCAAGGCGCGCCTACCGAGCTTGAAAGCGTCGGCATTTTTGCTGATGGCGTTGCTGTTAAAGTGATGGGGCAGGAAACTTTCCGTCTGTGTAATCGTTTAATTGATGAAACCATTACGGTTACTAATGATGAAATATGCGGAGCAATTAAGGATATCTTTGATGATACCCGTGTTATTGCAGAGCCTGCGGGCGCATTGTCGGTGGCGGCAATTCGCAAGTACGCTAAGCAACACGACCTCAAAGGTAAGAAGTTAGGCGGCATTCTGTGTGGCGCAAACATCAACTTTCATACCCTTCGCTATGTGTCTGAACGCTGTGAATTAGGTGAGCAGAAAGAAGCGGTCTTTGCGGTTAAAATTCCTGAAAACAAAGGTGCGTTTAAACAGTTTTGCGAGTGCGTTGGGGCAAAAGCAATCACCGAATTTAACTATCGCTATGCCAGTGAGAGCGAAGCACATATTTTCGTGGGCGTTAAGCTCAAAGGCGGGCAGCAAGAGTTCGCGGCACTGCAAAGCGACCTTGAAAGCAAAGGGTATGACTGCGTTAACTTAACCGATAATGAGTTAGCGAAGCTCCATGTTCGCCACATGGTTGGTGGCCGTCCGCCAACTATTCTCAACGAGCAAGTCTTCAGCTTTGAATTTCCTGAGCGTCCGGGTGCGCTACTGAACTTCTTAAATACGTTAGGTGAACAGTGGAATATTACCCTATTTCACTATCGCAACCATGGCGCAGCAGAAGGTTTGGTATTGGCAGGCTTTGATATCGCACCAGAAAGTAGAGATGACTTTAACCAGCATGTTGCTGAGTTAGGCTATAAGGTTGAAGAAGTAACAGACAACCCCGCCTATCGTTTTTTCCTGTCGCAACCAGCGAAGGTTTAAATAGCGAAACAGGCGAAACGAGCCTATCTCCCGTTTTCGCTTTGTATTGCTTCGCGTTAAGCGCAGGTTTACCGGGGAGCGATACGAAGCGGCACTATCTAGCGTCTATCTATCAATGAAGTATGGGGATTTTCAATGCCTGCCTAGATAGATTGACGCGCAATAAAAAGCCCATGCAGTAGCATGGGCTTTCTCTTTTTACCTAAGCTCCGTAGTGCTGGCAAATTCAGCCAGCTAGCGTCGCCTTAATTCGAAGCGTTTAGTGTAACGTTCTCCAAATGCTGCATCATTTCTGGCCAAATCAGGGCCATAACGTCAGCACGTAAGGCTTCACACTCTTCTGAGTACTTCAAGCTGCCATCTTTTTCAGAGTCCAGCCAGTGGTTTTCTTTCAATGCACTGATAAAGCTAGACAACACATTCTTATCGTAAAACTCTGGTGAGCTTAGCCCGTAGAGAGCAGATAAGCGTTCAGCCACTTGCTTACTTTCGCGCTCAAGCGCACTTCGGCTAATCACTTTTTCTTTATCAAGAATGGTCAATACCACCGCGTAACGCTGAAGCGTTTCCTGCATACATCGGCTTAACAGCCATGCTGAGTGGAATTGTTTGCAGTGTGCATCTGGCGGCAACAGTTCATCGCCCTCCTGACGCAACAATCCTTTGTTTAGTAGCGCTGTTATAAGCGCATCAGTATGCGCAAGCGCTTCATCTTGGGTAAGGTGCAAGAACAGTTCTTTTTGCAGCAACGGATAAAGCGCCGCAATAAGCTGAAAAATACTGTTCTTCGTGGTGCCTTTCTTCGCGAAGATAGATGCCATAATAAGACCTGGGATCGCGAATAAATGCAAAATGTTGTTGCGATAATAAGTAAGGTATACCGCTGATTTTGGTTGAGGACTGATCAAACGCCCATAATCGTCTTCTTTTACGTCAAAGCGGCCTAATTTCAGCGTATCGCGCAGTAGCTCTTCCGCTGATGAATCTGGAATGGTGGCATCATCGCTGAACGGTACCGCTTTAAACAAGTCCATGAAATCGCCCATTGCTTGTTTTAACTCAGCTTCACTCATGGTCTGTCGTTTAGAAGACAGTAAGCATAACGACGCTAACGCCATACCATTTAATGCCGCCGCGCGGTTAATTCGCGTCATGACATTATTGGCCAGTTCGTTAACCGCAGGTGTCAGCCACGCTGGTTTTTTCTCTGGCTCGGCATCGCGACAATCTCGCCAGTTAGGCACATGATTTTCAAGAAACTGGTTAAGCGCAATGGGTTCGCCAAAATTCACGTATCCGTGACCATAATTCTTGAGTTTACGAATAGCTGAGAACACCTGAAGGTTAGATTCTTTTTTCTTCTTAGAGCCTTTGAGTTCGTTCAAGTAGCTCTTCACTTCCATCACGTTCTCATAGCCAATATAGACAGGCACGATACTAACTGGACGGTTAACGCCTTTGAGCATGGCTTGAATGGTCATGGCTAGCATGCCCGTTTTCGGTGGGATCAAACGGCCGGTTCGGCTGCGGCCACCTTCGGGATAGTATTTTACCGAATAGCCTTTGTTAAACAGCAGCTCTAGATATTCTCTGAATACAGCTGTGTAGAGCTTGTTACCTGCAAAACTGCGGCGTAAGAAAAAAGCACCGCCACGACGGAACATTTTTCCAACCGGCCAAAAGTTCAGATTGATACCTGCAGCGATATGTGGCGTAACCATACCTTCGTGATAAATCACGTAGGTCAATAATAGGTAATCCATGTGACTACGGTGGCACGGTACGTAGATGATTTCATGACCATTAGCCGCCAATTCACGAATGCGATCGGCATGACCTACACTAATACCGTTATAAATTTTGTTCCAGATACGGGTAAGTAGCCTGTCGCCAAAACGAATTAGCCCTTCGCGGTAGTCTGCCGCGATTTCTGTGATGTAGGTTTGGGCAGTCTCTTTCGCTTTTTCATGAGACACCTTCTTGCTTCGTGATTCCTCAGCAATAGCGCGACGCACTGCATCAGAGCCCAACACACTATTATTGAGTTCTTGGCGCTCTAACAGCGTAGGGCCAGTCATGCTTTGGCGCTTTCTTTGAAAGTGAGTGCTTGCTACGCGCACAAGCTTATGTGCAATACTTTGGTCACTACCATGTTGATTGGACATCGCGCGTGCAGAAACGGCTTTAGAGTAGTTAATAAAGTTGTCGCGGCCCAAAAACAGCACAATGAACAACTTACGAAGCCAACTTGGCGCCGCTTTATCAGCAATAAGATCGCTTAAGCCTGGCTTACCACGACCCGGGGCACGGCCCCACGTCACATAGACAGGAACAACTTGTAAATCTAGGTTTTCATGGTCTCTATGCAAATGAAAGAGGTCAGTAAAAACGTCTTCAATTCCCGTATCTTTAGCCGAAGAACGGAAAAGAGGCTGGGTTTTGCGTAAAAATAAGGTCGACGAATACTCTCGCCCCGCTAATGTGAGGGTTTCTGTAGGACTAGGTAAACCTAGCGCTTTAGTCGACATTCTCAGTGCAAGTTGGTCTGTCACTGAGTTGGTGGGGAGTAGATAAACGATAGGTTTACTTTTATCTATTCCTAATTCGGTTTCAACGTTAACTGGAATGCTGTGGGCTTTAACCAGTAACTTAACAGGATAATGAAATACCGACAGAAGGGCTTTTCGCATCCACGACATGAATTATGTAATCCTATGAAATAAAAACGGGTGAAGTGTAACACAAACGCGTCACAATCTCGCGACAAGCCAATTTCATCGCTTCTCATGCTGTAATGACTATCCATAACATGGGAAGTTCAAAAGCGCCCTTCTCCTTTTCTTGTGAGTCACAGCCATTTCTATAATGGGTTCGAATACAGAGAACGTAACATTAGCTGTATTTAATTGCGGTACAGCCGGACTGTTACTACTTTTATAAGAGCAAATGAATATGAGCAAGCAGTAGTGGATGATCAAAGCCGGTTAAAGACAATTGATGACTTTATGCTCAATAGCGAAGTGCCGTTAGATCTTGATGATTTAATGATGGTGCTCGCAGAGGCATACAAGGTGCCGATCGCACTCATTGGCGTCGTCGGAGAGTTTGAAGAAACCTTTAAAGCACACTACGGAACCACTCTTTCTAAAGTCACTCGTGAACATGCGTTTTGTAGTCACGTCGTTGAAGAGCGCAAGCAGGTGGTTGTTAGCAACGCGCAAGAAGATCCACGGTTTATGCATAATCCTCTCGTCACCGGAGAACCTCACATTTGTTTCTACGCAGGAACGCCGATCGAGATAAATGATCAGGTAATCGGTGCCGTATGTTTAATTGATACCGTGCCAAGAGAAATAGACGCAAAACACTTAGAAGTTTTAGAGAGAATAGGTGCTTTGGTTAGTCAGCATATTTCGCTTTCAAGAGAACACGAAGCGCTTAAACGCGAGCATGGGCTTATTGAGAAGTCTCCTATTGTGTTGGCAACGTGGCGCTATGATACGTCGTTGAGGCTGGTGTATATCTCGAAAAATAGTGAGCGTGTATTGGGAGTTTCACCCCAAGATTTGCTCACTGGAACGGTGGCATTGAGTGAGGTGCTGTCTGAGGAGGCGGAGGGTGATTTTACCTTTGCTATGCAGGCCCACATGGAAGGTGTTGAAACGCACACCTGCCGTCTTCAGATAAGGACGCCAACGCGTACTATTTGGGTGAGCATGATATCAACGGCAAATTTTCGCGAAGACGGCATGTTGTACTCGGTTCAAGCATTTTTGTTTGACACTAGTGACCAAAAGTATGTGGAAGACAAGCTCAATAAAACCAATCAGCGGATGCGTTTATTACTCGAGGCTTCAGAGTTAGGAACATGGGACTGGAACTTGGCCGCCGATGTTAATCAAGTCAACAAGCGCTGGTGCGACATTGTTGGTCTTGAGTATGAATACTATGACAGTGGCTCCCGCTTTTTTAGACAGCTCATTCATCCCGCGGATTACGTCAAAGTTGAAAAGCAGCTCAACATGCATCTAATTGGTAAGAGCAAAGTCTTTAACACCACATTTCGCATGAAACACACTGATGGCTCTTGGGTTTGGGTTGAAAGTTATGGGAAAACCGTTGAGACAGATGCCCAAGGTAAGCCGGTTCGTATAGCTGGTATTCATAGAGATATAACGCAACGAATGGAAAGCGAACTGCATGAGAGAAAGAAAACCCAGCTCCTTCAATTTATCAATAAAACCCGGGCATCATATCTGCAAAACAATGACTTGACGATGGCGTGTCAGTCCGTATTGGCCGAACTCATAGATATCTCAGATAGCCAGTTTGCCTTCGTCGGCCAAATGAAAGGAGACGGTAGCTCATCTAGACTTTTCATTCATGCGATTTCTGAAATTGTTTGGGATAACAGTAGCTTTTCTCAATATGCAGAATACAAAAAACGAAACCTCTACTTTAGTAACTTCGACAACCTTTTTGGAACCTCAATTTTAACGGGAGAAGTTACCATTAGTAATGCGCCAAACAGTCACCCTAATTCCAAAGGTGTTCCGCACGGTCATCCGCGCATTAGCCGATTTTTAGGCCTACCTATAAAAGTGAAAGATAAAGTAGTGGGAATGGTCGGTTTAGCGAATAAGTTTGATACCTACACTGACGAAGATGCTGAGTTTCTACAGCCCTTTTTAGATGCATTGGCTGGCTTGTTCTACGCAGTAGAGCTTGAGGAAGCCCGAGCCGTTGCTGAAGAGAAGCTTAGGCATTTGGCGATGACCGATTCTTTAACGGGCCTTTATAACCGACGCGCGTTCCTTGACGAGTGCATCTCATTCTCAAAACAACATTGTCGTGGATGTGTTGCTATCGTCGATATTGATCACTTCAAAAAAGTAAACGATACCTACGGTCACGATGCTGGAGATCAGGCGCTTATTGCTGTTGCGAGAAAAATAGCTAAACATAATCAAGCGCCAAATGTCGTGGCTCGATTAGGAGGAGAAGAGTTTGCAATAGTCATGATAGGTGACAAGAAAGAAGAGATCCATAGGCAGCTAGAAGCACTGCGCATTGCTGTTGAAGAAGGAAGGGTGACCTACAAGACAGACACGATGAATTTATCGATCAGCATTGGCGCAACATTTGTTAAAGACACCTATGAGGCGGATTTCAGCGCCCTCTTATCGCTTGCTGACAAGGCGCTGTACAGAGCCAAGGAGCAGGGCAGAAACCAAGTCGTATGGAATGAATAATAATAGTATGTGGCTTCGCCTACATTAAATATAAGCGTATACGCTCAAGGCGCTGTTGCTGAATTGATAAAGTTAAGTTATAAAAAACGAATATTTTATTAAACTTAATAATTAGGCTTGTTTTGAGCTTTTAACTAAAAAGCCGACATGCCTTTTAAATCAGGGACGATGTATGAAAACTTCGCGCTTGGGTTTTTCTGGCCTTTTTTCTCTTTTAGCTCTAACTGCGTGTGGTGGTGGAGGTGGCTCTGATTCTTCTCCACCTACAAACCCACCACCTCCACCTGAGCCGACAGCACTAGAAATTTTATCAAATCCTTTAGATTACTCAGAGTCACGACTAAACTCGGCGGCAACCACCTATGCTGATGCGAACTACAGTGGAGAAACGAAAGTCTCTACTGTGGATATCAGCGCAGTACAAGAGGTTTACATCACGCTCTTTGGTGACAATACAAGTGGCTCACCCTATGTAGATCAATATGATATCTACACCTTCCTAGATGAGAACGGCAACGTTGAAGGTACGACCGAGTGCTATGAATCAGGATCAGTAACATACTCAGGTAAGCTTGATGAAGACACGGGTAAAGGAACGATTACTGTAGACTATGATCAGTGCATTCAATATTACGACTCCACTCGGTATGACGGACAATTTTCGCTAGTTATTACTGACGCAGGTGAAAACAGCTCCGAAGTAACGTCTTATTTCACTACTTTGTCTATGCTAGACGGTGGCGTGCGCACAACATTAAAAGGCTACTTAAGTGTTGATTTTCGCTACCGCCCACAAACAGGTACGTTTTATGAAGAGACGAGGCAGTATCTTACTGTCACGCACAATGGTGAAACTTACAAGGTCAGTGGCACATCAGCAGAAGGGGTGACAAACAACACCTTCGTGTCTGAACTTAATGGTTCAATCTACATTGCGTCTAAAGGCAAATTGGACTTTGCATATTCTTCTGATCAGGGCGACCTTCCCTATTCGTCATCTGGCTCGCTGGTCGTAAAAGGAGATAAAACGGCTGGAATTGACGTTATTGATGGCGCAGTTCGCTATGGCGAAGATAACAACGGCGATGATATTTACGATGTAGGTGTATACTTTAATAATCTAACAGCGTTTGCCAGCGGAAATCATACTGGCCTTGCGCTTTCAGATATCGATGCGATATCCGTACCTCCTGTAGTGAATCAGCCTTATTACTATGCCTATGAGACTGTCTATACCACAGATGAAGTCACCGTTGAGCCTGGCTACTATCATGATTCAGATACTCCCGACTCAGAGCTGGTGATTTCGTTTCGCTGGTATGTAAATGGTGTAGTCCTTGACGATGTTAATGGTACCACGCTGCCACCTTACAGCGCAGTCTTCGGTGATGAAGTTAAAGTTACCATGGTGGTGTCAGACGGTATTAACGTTGTTGAATCCCAGCCTACTTTCGTTGAGATCGGCAATTCTCCTATGACGCTCACTGCATCGAATATGCCTGAAGTAGTAACTGCGGGCGGATACGTAGAGTTTACCGTATCGATGAGTGACCCAGACAGAGTTGACGATGACGTCGCGGGAGAGCTTATTTCAGCGCCTCCCGGTGCTTCGTTAAATGCGGAAGGTCTGATGACCTGGAATGTACCTGCGAATCAACTTTTCAACGCTCAAACTTATATGTTTAGTTTCGCTAGCTTAGACGGAACTGAATCCCAACAAACGCTCGAAATCACTTCTTATGCGGACAAGGCCCCGGCTTATGCTCGTACTACTGTGATGACACCAATTTATAATCACGGCTTTGCTATTGCTTCGACCAATGGTGTAAGTGAACTTATCACGGTAAATGCTCGCAACGTGGGCGCATTTTCGCTAGAAGGCAATACGCTTAAAAATACCTATGTGTATCCGTATAAACTGCCAACTAAAGGCGAAATTAGAAGCGTGCATACCCAAGATGTTGATGGTGACAATAATGATGAAATCTACCTTCTTACTCAACAGGGATTGTCTGTAATAAAAGACCGCGAAAGTAACGCAGAAGCGGTGTTTATTATTGAAGATAGTATTATTTCTGGCTTATTTTACGACATCAATGGTGACGGAGTTGATGAAGTTGCTTATTTATATGGGAGCGAATATTACAATGCGACTTCTATTGCCATTGTAGATGTTCGCACAGGTGAGCAGTTGCAACAGTACGATATTGACAGCGTCAATAACCTTGCTTTTGGTAACGTAGATGACGACGCATCGATAGAAATGGTAACGAACAATGGTTATGTATTTGATATCGAAAGCGGTGCCAACCAATGGCTATACGGTAGCGGGTTCAGCGACGCATTTGTTGTGCTGGGTGATATGAATAACGATGGTGTAGATGAAATCATCGGTGCCGATAGTTGGAATGATATCTCAATCTACTCAGCAGTATCGAAAAGCAGTTTGGCAACGGCGGAACATGGTGACATTTGTGATATCGCCTATAGTAAAGAAAGCCCAGCTACAGAAGGAATAGTGGTTGTCTCCGAGTGTCAGTGGGGACAAGTTAGAGGTTTTGCATTAGAAGCGGGACAAATCTCTGAGCAGTGGGCTCTTAACCACAACACTTACAGTGGCATGTCACTTCTCATTGACGATTTAGACAATGACAATGTGGACGACATTATTTGGACTGGTGAGAATCAAATTTTAGTAGCGCAACAAGATGCCAACGGTGAATATGCCTTATCAGATATAAAAGGTGCGCCGCGCGCGAGTAGATATCATGCCGCGGGTTGGGCACCTTATGGCGATAATGATGAAAGAGCCGTCTTTGTTAGCGATACAAGTAGTTACGAATCATCTATTCAGATTTTATCGGTAGATAAAGAGGATAACTTTGCGATAAGTGCTGAGGTTGGCGAAGATGTCTATAACTATAGCAAACCGGTCGTTACAGACTACAACAATGACGGTGTGGGTGAGTTACTAATAGGGGCACTGGATTATAGTTCGTCGTTTAATGTCGTGAGACTTACAGATAACGCTATTCAGTGGACACTGAACAATAATCAGAATAGTGAAATTTCGTTTATTGAAGCCATTGACGTAAATAACGATAGTTACGCCGATGCAGTTATTATTGAGAACAATCGACTTAAAGCGTTTGATATCGAGAATCAGGTGCTTATCGACTCAATCATTAACGATTTTTCAATTAATGCGCTTGCTGCCTCTGAAAAAGACGGTGTGCATTATTTTGCTGTTGGGGGCTATAGTTCGCTCAAGCTCTATAAAATGCAGGATGGTGAATTTGTTGGATTGAATGAATTGGAAACCAATTGTGACCAATTGCTCACGGTAAATTTTGATAGTGATAGCGAACTTGAATTTGCGTGTTTAAATAGAAACTACAACACCATCAATGTTTATGACGTGGCGAGCGATGCATTAGAACTCAAAGACGCTATAGCACCGTCATTCTACCCTCAGTATATAGCGGCTGTTCCAACGACGTCGTCTAATCAGTCGATTCTCGCTATCTACCAGCCTAACGAGAATGACTATTCGTACAATTATTATGACAGCATCGCATATCGCGTGGTTGAGGTTGATAATAAAGGCAATGTGGTGTGGCAAAGCCCTGGACTTGGGCTCGATAATGTTGAAGGCATGCGCACACGTCAAAATAGTGATGGGGAGCTGGAGTTACAAATTAGTAACCCGAACATGGCTCTTCTCGTAAAATAAGAGGAAAGCACTTGTCGTAGGCTATTGCAGATCGCAAAAGACGCGGCAAGTGCTTGTTATTTAGTTTTAGGTGTATATACTTACAGGAACTGTATGAACAGACAGGTCTTTTATGCGCCCACTCACAGCTCGACAAACCGAAGTTTTAGAACTTATTAAAACAACCATGTTAGAAACGGGAATGCCGCCTACTCGTGCGGAAATAGCCCGTCAGCTTGGCTTTCGTTCTGCTAATGCAGCAGAGGAACATTTGAAAGCATTGGCGCGTAAAGGCGTGATTGAAATTTTGCCTGGTACGTCTCGTGGCATTAAGCTCAATATCCCTCTTGATAACGACGCACAAGAAGAAGAAGGCCTACCGTTAATTGGGCGTGTTGCAGCCGGTGAGCCGATCTTGGCGCAAGAGCATGTTGAATCGCACTACAAAGTCGATCCTGCACTGTTTCAACCCCATGCCGACTTTTTGCTACGCGTTAACGGTATGAGCATGAAAGACATTGGTATTTTAGACGGTGATCTTCTCGCTGTTCATCGCACCACTGATGTTCACAACGGTCAGGTGGTTGTGGCGCGTGTAGATGAAGACGTCACCGTAAAGCGTCTAGAGAAACGCGGGCGTGAAGTATTGCTTCATGCTGAGAATGATGAGTTTGCACCAATAAAAGTTGATTTAGCGACTGAACATTTTGCGATAGAAGGCATTGCGGTGGGTGTGATCAGAAACGCTGACTGGATGTAGTATTTTAGCTTGTTTGTATAAAAGCGGCGCGTTAGCCGCTTTTTTTATGTCTTTTGTTCCTGTTTTTTTCTTCAATCTGCCAACTTAGGTTTTATCCTGCCTAGCAAACCTGTTGGTTTTCTGCGCGCTTATTTTTATCATTACTCACGTTATTCTTTCTATGAATGCTTCAAGTATTTTCCATTTTTTATTTTGAATTTTGTTTGAAATCGACATTGAGTCATCGATTACTTATTGATTTCTTAACTAGTTAGTCGAGCATTTACTTTAACCCCGTGTTCAAAATGCCTGTTTGATTCCAAGGGCATCCCACAGCAATGGCTTTCTCTTTTTGCACGTGAAATCCCCCGCGACCATTTTAGTAAATGATTAAAAATTAACCACTTCGTTAAATTTTTAATAGAAAAGACTAGACGGCGCGACATTATTGCGCAATTCTTATACAGAGATTAACAAAATAATAACAATGACTCTAAATTTGTTTTACAAGTTGAGGTTATGGGTCAATCGTTCGCAAACCATTTGGTAGGGCATCGCGCAAATTAATCAGCGTCTTTGACCACGCCATTACGGAGGTGCTGAGTGAAACAACTAACGACCGTTTTCGCAAAATGGTGTTCTAGTATACCAATTTTGCTTTTTTCCCCTTTGCTTTTTGCGCAAGAAGCAAGCGAAGAAGCCTCTTCGCTTAATTTGAGACGCGGTGCTACCGACATCAGTGGGCAGGTATACGACCTCCATATGTTGATGTTCTTCATTTGTGTAGGTATCGCGGTTGTAGTTTTTGGCGTGATGTTCGCCTCAATGTATCTACATAGAAAGTCCCGTGGCGCCAAGCCAGCTAATTTTCACGAAAACGTGAAGGTGGAAATTGCTTGGACCGTTATTCCTTTCCTTATTCTTATTTTCATGGCGGTACCCGCAGCGAATACCCTAATTGCTATGGAAGACACGTCTGAGCCTGACATGACGGTGTTAGTAACAGGCTCTCAATGGAAATGGCATTACAAGTACATGGATAGCGATGTAGAGTTTTATTCTTTACTCGCCACTCAGCGCGAGCAAATAGAAAACAAATTTCAGAAAACAGATAACTACCTGCTGGAAGTTGACCGTCCCTTGGTTATTCCTACTGGGAAAAAAGTACGCTTTCTTATTACCTCTGACGACGTTATCCACTCTTGGTGGGTTCCTGACTTTGCCGTGAAAAAAGATGCCAACCCCGGCTTTATTAACGAGTCTTGGGCCAAGGTGAATGAGCCGGGTATTTATCGCGGACAGTGCGCAGAGCTTTGTGGTAAAGACCATGGCTATATGCCGGTTGTGGTAATTGCTAAAGAACCCGCCGAGTTTGAAAAGTGGATGGGCGAACAAGAAGAGATTGTTCGTAAAGCAAAAGAAGAAGAGCAGCGTCTACTTTCTATGAATATGTCTATGGATGAACTGATGAAAGAGGGCGAGCGAGTATACAACGCAACGTGCGCTGCTTGCCATATGCCAAATGGTGAAGGTTTACCTGGCGTGTTCCCGGCATTAAAAGGCAGCAAAATGGCGCTGGAGGATCAGCAGGGCCATATTGACATAGTGCTTCATGGTAAGTCGGGGACGGCCATGCAAGCGTTTGGAAAAATGCTAAGTCTTAAGGAAATTGCCGCAGTTATTACATACGAGCGAAATGCTTGGGGAAATAAAACTGGCGATATGGTTCAAGCCAAAGATGTAAACGCAGTGGCAAACGGAAACTAGGAGCAGACAATGAGCAAAGCAACTGAAGTTATTTCGCCAGATACCTCTGCGCCTCATGACGGTCACCTACATGATGACCATGAACACCACGATCATATTCCTAAAGGGATAACGCGTTGGTTGTTTACCACTAACCACAAAGACATAGGCACACTTTACCTGTGGTTTGCCTTTATTATGTTTTTAGTTGGTGGTGCGATGGCCATGGTGATCCGCGCTGAACTATTCCAACCCGGTCTACAAATTGTAGAGCCAAACTTCTTTAACCAAATGACTACGGTACACGGGCTTATCATGGTATTTGGTGCAGTAATGCCAGCCTTTACTGGGCTCGCAAACTGGCTTATTCCCATGATGATCGGCGCACCTGACATGGCGTTACCGCGCATGAATAACTGGAGCTTCTGGATTTTACCAGGAGCCTTTCTCATTCTATTGAGCTCGCTCTTTATGGAAGGCGGCGGCCCTGCTTTTGGATGGACTTTCTACGCGCCCCTTTCAACGACTTACAGTGGCGATTCGACAGCGTTGTTTGTGTTCTCTGTTCACATTATGGGTATTTCATCCATTATGGGTGCGATTAACGTGATTGTGACCATCTTTAATATGCGTGCGCCAGGCATGACCTGGATGAAAATGCCGCTGTTTGTATGGACGTGGCTTATCACGGCATTCTTGCTGATTGCGGTAATGCCAGTGCTCGCCGGTGCGGTTACCATGGTGTTAACTGATAAGTTCTTTGGCACGAGCTTTTTTGATGCTGCTGGTGGCGGCGACCCGGTTATGTTCCAGCATATTTTCTGGTTCTTCGGGCACCCTGAAGTGTACATTATGATCTTGCCCGCTTTCGGCATTATCTCGCAAATTGTTCCTACCTTCTCTCGAAAGCAGCTGTTTGGATACGCGTCTATGGTTTACGCCACGGCGTCGATTGCGCTGCTCTCTTTTGTTGTATGGGCTCACCATATGTTCACCACGGGCATGCCGGTGTACATGGAAATGTTTTTCATGTTTGCCACCATGCTTATCTCGGTGCCTACTGGTGTAAAAGTGTTTAACTGGGTGGCGACCATGTGGCGCGGCTCACTGAGCTTCGAAATGCCAATGATGTTCGCTATTGCCTTTATTGTGCTGTTCACCATTGGTGGGTTGTCAGGGCTAATGTTGGCGATCACGCCCGTGGACTTCCAATATCACGACACTTACTTCGTTGTAGCCCATTTCCACTATGTACTGGTAACTGGCGCGGTCTTTTCCATCATGGCTGCGGTGTATTACTGGTTGCCTAAATGGACGGGAAAAATGTATGACACAGCTTTAGCTAAATGGCATTTCTGGTGCTCACTGGTATCGGTCAATGTGTTGTTCTTCCCTATGCACTTTGTGGGTTTGGCTGGTATGCCACGCCGTATTCCTGACTATGCATTGCAGTTCGCTGATTTTAATAAATGGATAAGCCTGGGTGGTTTTGCATTCGGTTTATCTCAGCTCATCTTTCTTGCCCTGCTTATCAAGGCATGCAAAAAGCAAGGTGAGCCGGTATCAGCGCAAGTTTGGGACGGCGCAGAAGGATTGGAATGGGAAATTCCATCACCCGCTCCTTATCACACGTTTGAAACGCCACCTGTCGTTAAGTAACGGTAGGTGGAGTTGTGAATAGGTCATTCCTTTCAACCGGCAAAAGCCGATGGGAATGACATTCACACATTGCAGGTGGTGAGGGAGATAAACGACTAAGTAAGCGTTTACCAACCTTCATCTATGGATTTACCCGGAGGTCACGTGATGTCACAGCAAAGCGCAAACAACAAGATGGTTATTAAACTTGTTGCTATTGTCATTGGCATGTTTGGCTTCGGCTTTGCCCTTGTTCCCTTGTACGACGTATTTTGCGACGTTACGGGAATTAACGGAAAAACCGAAGGCACGGCTGCGGTTTATCAATCGGTTGAGATTGATGAGTCGCGAGAAGTGACCGTCGAGTTTATTACTCGCACAAATACCGGTATGCCCTGGGAGTTTCGTGCTGAAACCAAGCGCGTGAAAGTGCACCCTGGCGAACTTAATACGGTATCGTTTTATGTGAGAAACCCTGCATCAAGCAATATCGTAGCTCAGGCCATTCCCTCTGTATCCCCCGGAACGGCAGCACTGTACCTGAACAAGACTGAATGCTTCTGCTTCAATCAGCAGCCATTAGATGCGGGTAGTGAAGCCTATATGCCCATGCAGTTTTATGTAGACCCTCAGCTACCTGAAGAAATTACGTTTTTTACCTTGCAGTACACACTCTATGACGTCACAGCGCGAGCCAGTGACCTAACGACAACACCGAATCCCTTTATGGCTTCAACACCATCAAATGGCGAATAGGCCGAAGGGGTAAGGAGAAGAAAATGCAACCCGAAGTACAGAATCACGAATACCAAAAATATTATGTACCCGCACAAAGTCCATGGCCCATCGTAGGGGCCGTTGCTCTATTTCTTATCGCCGTAGGTGCGGGCAATTATGTGGTGCAAGCAACCAAAGGTGAAACAGGCTATGGCGGTCATATCCTTTTAGCGGGGATAGCAGTATTGCTCGTTATGCTTGTAGGTTGGTTTAAAAATCAAATAGATGAATCTATGGCAGGGCTTTACAGCGATCAGCTGGGGCGTTCATATCGACAAGGTATGAGCTGGTTTATCTTTTCAGAGGTGATGTTTTTCGCTGCGTTTTTCGGCGCCCTCTACTACGCGAGATTTATTTCCGTTCCGTGGCTGGGCGGCGCATCGAATAACGCTATGACCAATGAGGTCTTATGGCCGACCTTTGAGGCCATGTGGCCGCTGGTGTCAACGCCAGGCGGCACTACCACACAGGAAATGAGTGCTGCGGGGTTGCCCACAATCAACACGGTTATCTTGCTTATCTCATCTATTACACTGCACTTCGCTCATGTGGGACTAGAGCAAAACAAACGCAAACAGCTAACCCTAATGCTGGGTATCACTATCTTACTTGGATGTGGGTTCTTGTTCCTACAGGTAGAAGAGTACATACATGCGTATCGCGACTTGGGGCTTACGCTTCAGTCAGGCATTTACGGCAACACCTTCTTTATGCTCACAGGGTTTCACGGCATGCATGTGACCCTTGGCACCATCATTCTAATTGTATTGTTTTTTAGGGTCTTGAAAGGCCATTTCACGCCTGAAAACCACTTCGCGTTTCAGGCGGGGAGCTGGTACTGGCACTTTGTAGATGTAGTGTGGGTCATGCTCTACATCTTTGTTTACGTACTTTAAAAGGGAGCCCCAAACTCAGTAAGGCCTTGGGTTTGGGGTAATTAGACCGGTACCAATAGCGATAAGAATAATAATAACAATGACGGCAGAAGTGAGCACGCGTCGACCAATGTACTTACTCATAGGCCCTTTTGATGTGTCATTTTTCATCATGATTCGCATCGCCATGAACAAATTCACAATCATGTACAGCACCAACGCAACAAGGACTATTTTTATCAACATATTCACCTCTGTTTTTATTCTAATTTTGCATGGTGCGAAATAATCATGTTTTCTCGCACTCGCCACGTTATTCCTTGGTTACTCACGGGCTTTAGTGTGGCGATTATGTGCGGTTTAGGGTACTGGCAACTTGATCGCATGGTCCAAAAGCAACAACGTTTAGCTAGCATAGCGCAAAAGCAAAGTAATGGAACCTTGAGTTTAGAAGAGGCGTTGTCTCATGATGATCCTCGGGATATTACCGTATCGTTCAGCGGTGCAATAGACGCTAACCATGTGTTGCTATTAGATAATCAGATTCACAATCAGCGGGTAGGTTTCGATGTCATCGTACCGGTAAATACCAATGTCGGGTGGCTCTTGGTTAACTTTGGCTGGGTGCCTGCGCCAGACTTAACGCGCACGCTACCGGAAATAAGTTTTACAAGCCAAACGCGCGAATTAATCGGCGTGCTTAGCGTGCCGGGTAACAACCCCTTAGTGAAAGAAACCAACATGGCTTTGTCGCAAAGCCCCGCGCTGGTACAACACATAGAATTCCCTGCACTAAGCAACGCCTTAGAGCGCAAACTTTTACCCTTTATTCTTCACCTTACCACGCCTGACCCCGCGTTTATTCGTGAACATCAGGCCGTCGTAATGTCTCCTGAAAAGCACCTTGGCTATGCAGTTCAATGGTTTGGTTTAGCCATTGCCGCTGCAGCCATTGGCGGCTTTGCAATTAGTAAGAAAGGACGTAGTTATGAGTAATGCTGCTTCGAAAAAAACATTAATTATTATGGTAGCCGTGTTTGTTTTACCTGTTGTTTTGGCAAAGCTCGCACTTGATAACGATTGGTTTACTAAAGGCGCGACAAATAAAGGTCAGCTGCTCGCGCCGACCATCGACATGAGTGCGCTTTTAGAAAACGCGGAACCTAAATGGCGTTTGTTGTATGTGATGCCAAGTAAATGTGACGCAGTGTGCGAGAACGCACTTTTTAGCATTAACCAAGTGTGGCTTGCGCTAGGTAAAGAATCGGACCGTGCTCAAGCAGTGGTCGTTACTACCGCTTCAAGCGACCAAACTGCGATAGCCGCGCTAGAAGACTACCCTTTTGTCGAAACCTTACCCGTTACTACACCAACGGCGCTCGCCTCTAGCAGTGTTTATATTGTTGATACGCAAAATAACGCCATGCTCTTTTACGACATTAAAGACGATAGAAAAGACGCCGTGATGGAAAGCCGCAACATGCTTGCAGATATGAGAAAGCTCCTTAAATTATCGCGTATAGGATAATGGCCATGAAAAAATTAACCCTATTTAGTATTTTTTTGGCGGCGGTCGTTATTATTCTCGGTGCGTATACGCGTTTGACCGACGCGGGGCTAGGATGCCCCGACTGGCCTGGATGCTACGGTAATTTAACCGTGCCTTTGAGTGAGGAAAAAGTGGCACAAGCCAACGCCGCTTTTCCCGAACGTCCAGTTGAGGCGTTTAAGGCGTGGAATGAAATGATTCACCGCTATTTTGCAGGAACGCTGGGGCTGTGTGTACTGGCTATTGCCATTATTGCTATTCGGCAGCGCGACAAAGGCACGCCCGTTAAATTACCTCTGTTACTGCTGGGGCTTATTATCTTCCAGGCAGCACTTGGTATGTGGACCGTGACGCTCAATCTGCTTCCCGTCGTAGTTATGGGGCATTTGCTGGGGGGCTTCTCTGTACTCTCTTGCCTGTTTATTCTCTACCTCCGCTTGCGCAACACCGCAGGCGATGCGTCGAAAACTAAACAAACGCCCATAGCGTCAGCTATGCATGATCAGGATATTACCGACTTACCTCAAGCCAAAGTCTTTCAGCGAAACCTTAAACTTTTCGCCTTCATTGGGCTTGGCGTGCTTGTTACCCAGATTGCTCTTGGTGGATGGACTTCTGCCAATTATGCTGCGTTGGCCTGTACGGAAATGCCGGTCTGTGAAAGCGGTTGGCAGGAAAGAATTGATTTGGCAGGTGCATTCAGTGTGCCTGATGCAGACAACTATGAGTTTGGTGCTCACGATTATGGCGAACGAGTTACCATGCACATAGTGCATAGGCTCGGCGCGGTCATCACGTTTTTATACTTGCTAGCACTAGGTATAAGTGTGTTGGTAAGCCGCTACACCACAAGTAAACAAAAATATGTGGGTGCGTTTATGTTGGTAGCATTGTGCACGCAAGTGGCATTAGGACTTAGCAACATTATCTTTATGCTGCCACTGGCTGTCGCTGTAATGCATAACGCGGTCGCAGCCGTGTTACTTCTCTCCCTACTCAACCTCATTTTTACCGTATTTTTGGCACTAGAAAGCGATAACGTCTTCGGTACAGAAAAACGAAATACAGGCTCATTCTCAAGTTCGAAACCACTGCAGGGTGCAGGTGCATTTAGCATCCACGAAGCGCCTTTGCACGACCCTTTAAACGCGTCAACGTCTTCTCATATTCTCCCTAAAGCTCCAGGAGGTTTCCATGGCTAAATCGGTCTCTTTACATGCGCGCACTTCACGTCAGCACAATGTAGTCACGTGGCGAGATTACTATGAAATGACTAAACCTAATGTCGTCATGTTGTTGCTGTTAACCGCGTTAGTAGGCATGTGTTTAGCTACACCTTCGTGGGTAAACGCAACCGTACTTATCTGTGGCTTATTGGGTATTGGTATGTTGTCTGCGTCTGCTGCCGTTATTAATCACGTTGTCGACCATAAGATAGATAGTGTGATGGCGCGTACTTTTAATCGCCCCGTCGCAAAAGGCAAGGTTAGCGTAAACAACGCGCTGTGGTTCGCAGGCGTTTTAGGTGTGGTTGGATTTGTAGTGTTAGCTCTTTTTGTGAATATGCTAACCGCGTGGTTAACCTTAGCAAGTCTAGTAGGCTACGCGTTTATCTACACGATGTATTTAAAGCGAGCGACACCGCAAAACATCGTGATTGGCGGTTTAGCAGGGGCTGCTCCACCGCTTCTAGGTTGGACCGCGGTTACAGGGGAAATACATGCCCATGCCCTGCTTTTAGTGCTGATTATCTTTACCTGGACGCCGCCGCATTTTTGGGCGCTCGCTATTCATAGAGAAAAAGATTACGCCAAAGCGAAGGTGCCCATGCTGCCGGTAACCCACGGTGTGTCATTTACGAAAACGTCAGTGTTGCTGTATACAGTATTGTTGGGGCTGGTATGTTTGCTGCCCTACCTTACAGGCATGAGCGATCTCATTTATTTGATTGGCTCAAGTGTGCTTAACATTGGGTTTTTATACTATGCATTAAAGTTAAAATTCGATGCAGAGCCACAAACTGCAATGAAAACTTTTAGGTTTTCAATTATTCATCTCATGGTATTGTTTGTCGTATTACTCTTAGATCACTACATACCACTGAGTTTATGAATCAACGAACTACCGTCGGCCTTGTTGCATTTTTAGCGCTATGTGCAGGCATCGTAGGGGCGCTGTATATCGCGCCCCCAAATGTCGAAAGTCAGCCTGAATACTTTCAGACTTACCCAGAGCCGAGAGCATTATCACCGTTTTCACTTACATCTCATGAAGGTGAAGTGTTTGATAATTCGTCGCTTGAAGGGCAGTGGAGCTTAGTATTTGTGGGCTATACCTTCTGCCCCGATATTTGTCCAACTACCATGGCTGAGTTGAACGGTATATATCCTGAACTAAAAGCATTAAATAGTGTCAAACCTATTCGAATTGTTTTTGTATCCGTTGATCCAAATCGCGATTCAATTGAAAGACTTTCAGAGTATGTGAGCTATTTTAATGAGGAGTTCATTGCCGTAACTGGAGAGCACAAGGCGCTATTCCCGTTTGTACGTAATTTAGGAATGATGTATGCCATTGCTGAAAGTACCGATAACCCCAACTATTTAGTTGATCACAGTGCATCTGTCGTACTTGTCGACCCTGAAGCTAGGGTGATAGGAAGATTCAAACCAAAAAGAGAGCCAGGAAAGCTATCGATAAGTGATTCCCAGCAAATATTGGCTGATATGCCAATAATAATCTCGAAGCAGTAATATGGAAATCAAAATAAGGCAAGGTGTAGCATCTGATGCTGCGCAAACTACGCCGCTTATATTGAATGCGGCGCAGTCTTTGTTAACGTCTATTTTTGGACAAAATAAAAATAAAACAGCTGAGGGCTACCTGTCTCATGCATGGGAACTCGGTGGCGGGCAATATGGCTTTAAGAATCATTGGGTGGCGTGTAGCGGTGACGAAGTACTCGGTGTTGTGACCTCTTGGCACAGCAAACTCGGTGCAACATTTGATAGGGCGACCCTTGATAGCATCACATCGTACTTTACCCTCGATGAGGCTATGACAGTGCTCATGCGCAATCAGACCGTGGCCATCAATCTTACGCCGCCTACTAATACCGAACTCATGATAGGCCATCTCTCTGTTGAAGAAAGTGCCCGTCGAACGGGCGTGGGAACGATACTGGTAGATGCTATGCAAGCGCGAGCAGAAAAACTGAATAAACGTAAAGTGGTACTAGATGTTGAAGTGTCGAACGTGCCAGCCATTCGTTTCTATCAGCGCCATAGTTTTGTGGAAGAGTCGATAAATAAAGGCTTTATTCGATTTTCTAAACCTGTATAGGTAAACGTTTCCTTATATAAGCGCGAGCCCAATCGATATGCGCTCGCGCTCAAGCCTGGATGTGCTTTATCGGCATGCCCTAGTCTGGGTAATTGCCGTCTTCATCTGCCACAAAGAAGGGCGTAGAGTACCAATAATAACGCCCTGATTGCGCATTAGACGGTGCTGTACAATTCACACGTGAACGTCCTACTGGAAGGGTTTCATCAAGGGTAAACGTAAGCACATTTTCTTCTAGGCTAGTCTCGATAGGGTCGCCGCCGAAAAAACAATTTACTTGTGTAAGGCGAACATCGTCACTGTCTATCGTTAAACTAATGGGCGATGACAGGTTTCGCGCTGTCATACGAGGGTCTTTATGTGAACTTTGTGTCACTGGCATGGCAAGACTATTAAGCTTGGTCTTTAGCGTTGCCAAATTGGCGTAAGGACCGGCCGCGGGGAAGCGCGGTAGTGCCTGCATGTCGCTAGATGGGCCCACAGCCCCGGAATGCTGCCCGAACCCAATGTAACCTTCAGCTTTGAGCTTATTAGCGAGCGCCGTGTTGTATTCACCAAACGGGTACGCTAAATATTTAAGGCTAATATCCAGTTTATCTTCAATTTTCTTTTCAGCACTTTCTACGTTCTGCCAAACTTTCTCCAGCCATGCGCGCTCGCCCATTGCTTGCTCACCGTTTAGCATATGAAGGTGGTCTAGCGTGTGGTTGGCAAAAACAACGCCATCGTTATGCATAGCAATAACTTGCTCCCATGTTAGCTGCTTAGGACCTACGCCAATTTCATCAGGGTTGATAAACACGGTATAGGGAAAACCTAGGTCAGCCAGTATTGGGTGAGCATTGTCTAAAATGTTTGCGTAGCCATCGTCAAACGTAATCGCAACCGCATTTTCTGGCAGTGTAGTGTTGTGTTGTATCGCAGAAACAACGTCCTGAAGCGAAACAACAGTGTGGTGTGCGTCCAAGTATTCCATGTGCGATTTAAAGGCTTCAGGCGAAATACTGGTACTGGCTGGTGTTGAAGACGACACATGGTGATAAAGCAAAATGGCGGCGTTAGGC
Organism: Alteromonas sp. G4i13; assembly: GCF_054960505.1. Taxonomy (NCBI): domain Bacteria; kingdom Pseudomonadati; phylum Pseudomonadota; class Gammaproteobacteria; order Alteromonadales; family Alteromonadaceae; genus Alteromonas; species Alteromonas sp. G4i13. The sequence continues at coordinate 103,181 of NZ_JBHNYX010000006.1, forward strand.
GTGGTGCTCACACTAGAGTCGATGTTACTACCACTTTGTTCCTTTGTAGTGGAAGTCGCATCAGCAACAGGGTTTGCATCTGAGCCTGAAGCAATGCTAGGTGAGACCAACAAAACATTGAAAATTCCCGCAAGCATTGAAGATAAGATCTTCAAACGCGTACGACTCGTCGTTCTATTTTGAATTACATTGTTGGTTTTCATATCATCATCCACTGAGTGCCTAATCAAATTCAATAGCATGGTAAACTCCAAATAATGCGACTTGGCCAATCTTATACATGGTCAAGCTGGTACGCATTTCACTTATGCCGCTGCATAGGTTGATAGTATATAGCGAAATTAACCCCTACTGAGATCATTTATGTCCCCTGCTCAACTAACTCAGCGCTCCTTTTTTGACGACCATTCCCGTCTGTTGGCGTTAGCGCTTCCCATGATCTTAGCGAATATTACTACGCCTCTATTAGGTTTGGTGGATACCGCGGTTTTGGGACACATGTCTTTACCAGCCATGCTTGCAGGGGCTTCGGTGGGCGCACTTATCTTAACGCAAATATACTGGGTGTGCGGGTTTCTTCGCATGTCATCAACAGGCTTGAGTGCACAAGCTAAAGGCTCACCGAACAATACATTAGAGTCAGCAAAAGTGCTGTGGCAAACGGTGGCGGTTGCTCTAGTGTTGGGGGCTGTGGTACTCGCTCTTCAATCTCCTATCTTGTCTATAGGCTTAGCTTTAACTCAGCCAAACAGTGAAGTTGCCCTGCATCTTCAAGACTACTTTTCGACGCGGGTATGGGGCGCACCAGCTGCCATGCTTAATCTGGCATTAGTTGGATGGTTAGTAGGGCAGCAAAAAACGCGCAGCGTCATGGCTATTCAAATTGTGGGAAATTTATTGAATGCGGGACTCGATGTAGTGTTTGTGTTCGGGCTGGGTTTGTCTGTAGCTGGCGTGGCGCTGGCCAGTGTTATCGCTGAGTATACCATGGCTATAATGGCGCTAGCGGTGGCGTTTAAGCGCGTCGGCGGTGTGGCGGTGAGTGCATCGTGGTTTAACCGTGCAGCTCGGAAGGTACTGATGAAACTTAATGGTGACATGCTATTGCGCAACTTAGCATTACAGGGCTGCTTAGCGTTTCTCACCATTCAAGGTGCCCGTTACGGCGAAACGTCGGCGGCCGTCAATGCCATACTCATGCAGTTCTTTGTTCTTATTGCATTGGGACTTGATGGCATAGCCTATGGTGTGGAAGCGCTGGTCGGTGAAGCCAAGGGGGCGTCTGACAGCAGCGAAGTGAAACGACGCACCTACCAAGGGTTAGTCTGGTCGAGTATTTTTGCCCTTATTTATAGCTTGATATTTTTCGCTGGAGGTGAGGCCATTATCGCGCTGCTTACCGAACATAGTAACATTGTAAAAGCTGCGCTACCTTATCTTGGTTTAATGGTATTACTTCCTCTATTAGCGCATTGGTGTTTTTTGTACGATGGCGTATTTGTTGGTCTTACCCGAGCCAGCGCAATGAGAAATACCATGATAATAAGTGCGTTAGGGGTGTATTTCCCCGTTTGGTATCTCACGCAAGATCAGGGTAACGTCAGCCTTTGGTATGCTCTCCTTGCCTTTTTACTTGCTCGCGGTGTGACATTGGCCTGGAGCTTTTATCGTTTAGATAAACGCGGTGAGCTGGCGACACCGCAAAGCTAGTGTTTTATAACGCTTCGCTGACCTTACTTAGGGAAGGCGTGCTGAGCACGGTTACTCTCTCAGTTTTTCTAGGGCATCATTCAGTACTATTTTTTTGCTACTGTGTTTTTTGCGCAGTTCTTTTTTGCACAATGATAATAGTGTGTAGTTCAGGGTGCTGATCGAATTCAACGTGACGAACAAACCCGCCTGCTTCTATCAATATTTCTATGTATCTATGTAGCCCCAGCGAGGCGTAGTAGACTTCTGGGCCCATTACTTCGTTTGTGTGTTGGCCGCTTTCATCTGTACCCCCACAGCTAAAAAGCAACACTCCGTTATCGTCTAAGTGATCCACTAGCTTCTTAAGCAAAGGCTCTTGCTGCGTTAGGGGAATATGCCAAAAGCTATCCCAAGCGCTAATAAACGAATAGTGCTTGGGGATAGTGAATGTACACACGTCGGCGCAATAGAAGGTATGAGCGGGTAATTGGGACGTCGCAATGACCAGCATATCTTTAGAAACATCGATGCCTTCGTAAGCTAGCCCTGCGCTTTCGATAATCGGCACAAAACGATTGGTGCATCCGCAACCTATGTCTAGTGCGTAACCTCGTTTCTTTGGTTTGTCGTTATTGCTCGCTTCTCCCTTATTAGGCGCTTCACTCTTATCAAGCGCTTCGCTAGGCACCGTATCAGGCTCTTGTGATGGGGTGTCCGCTAAAAATGACAATGCTTTTTGGTAGGCGGTTAACCCATTTTTCTGATTAAATTCAGGACGAGTCCAAAGGTGTGTAATGGTGTCGTAGGCCTTGCCAGTTTCTTCAGGTGTCATATTCCCTCTGTTAGCTGAGCTTTTTCTGGTTCAAGGTTAATTCATCTAGCAACAATGTATAGTGCAAAGTGCAAAGTGCAAAGTGCAAAGAAGAGAAAAGGCGAAACCCGTTTAGGATATTGAGCGGCCGGACAGCAACACCTATGCAGTTTCGTTTGGTTAGGGCTTATATGTAGACTTAACTAGGCATTACCCAAAGCGCTATTACTCAAAGGGCTATTACTCAAAGGGCTATTACTCAAAGGGCTATTACTCAAAGGGCTATTACTCAAAGGGCTTTGGGCCAAATAGACAGCTTAAAGCAAATAGCCTGCAAAAAGAGCGTGATCATTTAAGCAGGCAGCACTACAGCTATTTTCTTACGATGTGTGTGGCACAGAGTTTGTTGCCCGCTGGGTCTCGCAGATAAGCAAGATACAGTTGGCGTTCCCCATTGCCTCGAATACCCGGTGGGTCCTCGCATGGCACGCCCCCATTTTCGCTTCCTACTTTATGCCATTCATCAACGATGTCTGGTGTTCGAGCGGCAAGGCCGAGTGTGGTGCCATTACCGTGTGTGGCAGCCTCTCCGTTAATCGGCTTTGTTAGCGCTAAAATACCTTTCGGCGTATAGTAAAAAACCCGTCCGTATTCATCAAAAACGCCTGGTTCGTATCCTAATACTCCTAAAATAGCATCGTAGAATTTTTTTGATGCTTCAAGGTCGTTCGCACCAATCATTACGTGGCTAAACATAGCTGTGTCCTCTGAAAATAGTAGGGCCAATTCCCTTTTATCAAAGTTAGGTTATGTGTGTTTCGCTACTTACCCTTTGCTAACGCTTTAGGGAGCCAATGCAAAATCTACCGCAGCTGAAGCATGGATAGCGGTAGTATCGTATAACTTAACTTTGGTGTGATGTTGTTGAACTAATAAGGCAATTTCTGTGCAGCCTAAAATGATGCCTTCAGCACCCTCGGCCGCCAGTTCATTTATAATGTCAATATACGCGTTACGGGATTCAACACAAATCACGCCCTTGCATAATTGTTCATAAATAATGTTATGAACCGTGTCTCGTTGTTGGGCATTTGGAGTAACAACATCAATGCCAAAAATCTCTTTAAGGCGTGATGTATAAAAGGTTTGTTCCATGGTGAAGCGGGTGCCCAGTAGCCCAACTTTCTTAACCCTATCTTGTTGCAACACGCACCCCGTAGCGTCGGCAATGTGAATAAGTGGAATGGTGATCTTCTGCTCTATGTCTGTTGCTACTTTGTGCATGGTATTGGTACAAATTAATATGGCTTTTGCACCCGCAGTTTCTAAGTGCTTCGCCTCGCGGATCAGTATATCGGCGGTTTTATCCCATTCTCCTTTATGCTGAAGCTGCTCTATGTGGGCAAAGTCAACGCTGCTTATTATCAGCGGTGCGCTGTGAAGGCCGCCAAGTCGAGCGTTTACACCACGGTTTATGGCTTGATAGTAACTGACCGTTGATTCCCAACTCATTCCGCCAAGCAGGCCCAGCTTCTTTGTTGTATTCACCACAGCTCCTTTTCATATTGTTAGGCACTTTGCGCAACCTCTAATCTACCTATAACCCGAGACGAGCGCTAGGCGAACATAAATGAACGGGAGACAGCTGCGCAATGTAGAGTATGGCGTATGGGTAAAACTGAGTTCAATCAGACTGGCTTACATAAAGAATAGGGCAAGAAGGTATGGCGTAGAGCCGGAAGAAATCAGAATTTAGGCGGTGGCTTTTTGTTTTTTATAAACGAAAAACGCTGAATAAAAATTCCCCAGTAACCCAACATGGCGATAGCGAAACCGACAAATAATATAAGAAGGCTCAGGTAATGCAGCGTGATATGAAGTTCACTTAAGGTAAACAACAGCAAGACGCCGACAACGAAAATAGATAGACCTATTTTGAATCGTTGCCAGCTTTTGTGAATGTCTTGCTTTAGCATGAGATAGTTATCGAGATATACACTTAAGCAAGTGCAATATTACGCTTAGTAGTAAGAGTGCTCACCCGCTTGGTGCTCAGTCGCATCGCGCACGCCCTTAAGCTCGCCAGCGAATTGCTCAACCATTTGCTTCTCAATACCTTCTTTAAGCGTTACGTCTACCATTGAGCAACCATTGCAGCCGCCGCCGAACTGAAGTATGGCATAGCCATCGTCAGTCAGTTCTGTCAATACAACATTGCCACCATGGCTCGCTAACTGAGGATTGATTTCCGACTCAATCATATAGTTAATTCGCTCAATTAATGGTGCGTCGTCAGACACTTTACGCGCTTTTGCATTAGGTGCTTTTAAGGTTAACTGTGAGCCCATTTGATCGGTAACGTAGTCAATTTCCGCTTCCTCTAAATAAGGCGCGCTTTCTTCATCTACGACCGCATCGAAACCATTAAATGGCAAACGGGTATCTGTTTCTTCAACCGCGTCTGGTGGGCAATAGGACACGCCACACTCAGCCGACGAAGTGCCTGGATTTACGACGAATACACGAATATTCGTGCCAGACTCTTGTTTACTCAACAGTTTTACGAAGTGAGCCTGGGCTTCTTCTGATATAGTTATCATCAGCAAGTCCTACATATTTTGAAATTTGGATTATTGTATCAAATTTACCTGAGTAAAACAGTCAGGTATTAATTAAATAAATTATTCCAGTGAATCGAATTTGTTGAGAGGCGTGCACATCGACACTATTCTCAACCATAACAACAAGACGGGAAGCGCTATGTTCGCGAAATTGCATTACACCGCCAAAAAGAATCCATTCTCACTCGTTTCATTATTAGCCCTTGGTACCATCGCCTTTGGGGCAACAGCCAGTCAGAAATCATTAGCACAACCCGCCTCTGCTTCAACTGTTACTATTGCACCTGATGTAGGCGGGCAGCCGGTGACAGCATACTTACCTGACACGGTATCCTACAACCCAGCTATTCCCACGCCTGAATCGATACTAGGCGCCGACATTGGCGAGTGGCATGTGCGTCACGACCAAGTCGTCAATTATATGAAACTACTTGCCGAGAAGTCTGACCGTATCACCATTGAAGAAACCGGCCGTACTCACGAAAACCGCCCACTTCTGCTACTGACAATCACAGCGCCCTCAAATAGAAACAATATTGAGGCGATGAGGCAGCAACACATTGATGCAATGGAAAGCGGCAAGAAAGTAGGTAGCGATGCTCCCCTTATTTTCTACATGGGCTACAGTATTCACGGTAACGAGCCTTCCGGAACCAATGCTTCACTTGCGTTGGCTTATTATTTGGCCGCGGCTGAAGGTAAAGAAATTGATGCCTTGTTGAATAACAATATTGTGCTGTTTGATCCGTCTTTCAACCCCGACGGGCTTTCTCGATTTGCTCAGTGGGCAAATATGCACAAGGGCAAGCAGCTGGTTTCTGACAGTCGACATCGTGAACACGATGAGGGGTGGCCGTCAGGTAGAACAAATCATTACTGGTTTGATTTAAACCGCGACTGGCTATTGCTGGCGCACCCAGAGTCGCAGGCGCGAATTAAACAGTTTCATAAATGGCGCCCACATATCCTCACCGATTTTCATGAGATGGGGACAGACAGCACCTATTTTTTCCAGCCTGGTGTGCGCTCGCGTAAAAATCCACTGACGCCTGATGAGAACGTAACGCTAACTGAAGCGCTTGCCCAGTATCATGCTGCCGCGTTTGATGAGCAAGGGGAGCTCTATTTTACCCAAGAAGCGTTTGACGATTTCTACGCAGGCAAAGGCTCGACCTACCCAGATTTACACGGCAGTGTGGGTATTCTTTTTGAGCAAGCAAGCTCACGGGGCCACATTCAGGACTCTATTAATGGCAAGCTTGCCTTCAAAGACACCATAGCAAATCAAATTACTACGTCTTTAAGCACTTTTAGAGGCGCATTGGCAAATAAGGCTGCTATTCTCGATTATCAATCGGGTTTTGTTAAGAGCACAAAGTCACTGGCTGAAAAGGATGAGCAGGTAGGTTTTGTTGTTAGTGCATCGAATGACACAGCTCGCTTTAACGCATTTGTTGCATTGCTTGAACAGCATCATATTAATTACGAGGTGTTAACGAAAGATGTTGAGGTAAGCAAAGTTCGCTATGGTGCAGGTAGCGCGATTTATATTCCTTCAAACCAGCCTCAATACCGTTTAGTAAAGTCAATTTTCTCTACCCAAACCTCGTTTGAGAACAACACGTTTTACGATGTATCAACGTGGAATTTGGCTTTGGCTTTCAATTTGGATTACGCGCCTCTAGATAGGGGCGATGCGCGAAGCCTAAAACTTAGCGACAGCACCGCACTTGCACAACCCGCACTTAATGATATTCACCCGGACGCATACGCGTATGCGTTTTCATGGCAGCAGTACTATGCGCCAGCCATGCTGCAAACGTTATTGGAAGCTGGCGTTAAGGTGCGTAGTAGTGAAGAAGCGTTTTCCGCTATTAAATACGATGGCAACAGCATTGAGCTTCAGCCTGGCAGCATAGTTGTACCGAAAGGGCTGGGTCAGCCAGAAAACTTGGCGGCCATTTTGCGCGATGCGCAACAGCAACTTCAGGTGCCTGTGTTTAGTTTGCGCAGTGGGTTAACACCCACTGGGCACGATTTGGGTAGCCGGAGCATGGCACCTGTTACCTTGCCACAGGTGTTAATAGTGGGCGGCGAAGGCACCAGTGAATACGAAGCAGGTGAAATATGGCACTATTTCGACACAAAAGTGGGGCTGGCTGCCAGTATTGTTGAGCAACAACATCTGACAAGCGCGCTTAATGATCCGAGCGTTACTTATACGCACCTTTTATTCCCTAGCGGTGGATATCGCTTTACCGAAAGTGAAAGAACTCAAATTGAACAGTGGGTGAAAGCCGGTGGCGTGATCGTGGGGCAGAAATCCGCGTTGCGTTATTTCGCTCAACATAAATGGTTAGACGTAGAAATTGTTAGTCGAGAGAGTATTGATAACGCGTTCGATGAAAGCGAACTCAGCTATAAAGATGGCGCTTCGTTATACGCCAGAAAGTTGGTGGCTGGCGCTGTGTTTGAAGCGAATATCGACAATACTCATCCATTGTTCTACGGCTATGATGACGACACGCTACCCATGTTTAAAACCAATAATATGATAGTGGAGGCTAGTAGTTCACCCTTTATAACGCCTGCGCGCTACACTGATGAGCCTCTCATGGCTGGGTTTAGTGACAAAAGAATGGTTGCGCTAATGGCTGAATCAACTGCTGTGACGACTCAAAAAATGGGTCGCGGCGTTGTCATTGGCTTTACCGACAATACACAGTTTAGAGGGTACTGGTATGGCACGAACAAGATGCTGGCCAATGCAATCTACCAATCGCATTTTATTCGCTAAATCAGTTTGAAAGGCGCGGCGAATGCCGCGCTTTTCAGTATCACCGCTTCTGATCACTAGGCTTTCTGATACAGACTGCTTTTAGGTGGTGGCGTAAATGCCGCGACCCACACCTGAATGTGTAAATTTGGGTAGCGTTTTTTGAGCCTTTTACTCAATGTATTCACGGTCACGCCGGTGGTGAGTACGTCATCGACAATTGCAACGCTGAAGTTGCTGCCATCTTTATTACCTTGCGCTATTGCTATCTCATCATCGATACACTGCGTCGATAGGCTAAATACACGGCTTGCGTTTTCGGCTCTCGCCATTTTGGATAAGTGATGCTGCACGCTAAAGCCCCGTCGTTTGGCCCACGACTGGTTAACTGGAATATTCAGCTCACTGCTTATGCTTTCACACAGAAGCGTAGCCTGATTGTAGTGCCGTGTAGCAAGTCGCCATGCACTAATTGGCACCGGAAGCAGCACATTGGGCACTGATAAAGTGCACTGTCGCATTTTATGGACAAACCAGTTACTTAATACTTTTCCTGCCGTAAGGGAATGCGTAAACTTTAACTGGTGAACCAGCGATGACATTGGCCACGTATGAAGTCCCAAAACGCGTAACGCGTCATAGTGGCTATGCTTGACGTGGCCTGCCACAGGGCCATATTGAAGTAAGTTACTTCCGTGCAACGTGGCATCGAAAAAAAATATGTCATCTTCACACCAGTGACATACTGGCGTAGGACTTGCCTGATAACATAGCAAGCATGAAAGGTTCATAGTGTTGATTCCATCAACTTCCTTGAATTGTCGAACGTCGACTTGTTTTCATTATTTCGTGTTGCCTCAAAAACACGTGACTGCCTAAGGAGGTGTAAATGGAAAGTTTGCATACAAACGGCGAGCTTGTCACCCGTACTCAGGGTACAGGCGTAGATGTGGTATTTCTTCATGGTTGGGGTATGAACAGCGGAGCGTTCACATCCTTTATTCCTTATTTAAGCGATAATTTTCGCGTCACCACCATAGATCTTCCTGGGTTTGGGGAAAATGCAGAGTTCGTCCCGTCACCGTATAACGTGGAAACATTGGCTCAATCCATTGCGAACCAACTGCCAGACCAGTGTGTGTTGGTTGGGTGGTCATTAGGTGGCCTAGTTGCCCAAAAATTAGCGCTGTTAGCACCAGAAAAACTTACCGGACTGGTAACGATTGCTTCAACACCTCGATTTATAGCAGGGCCTTGTTGGCCGGGTATTGCTGCCGATTTACTTTCAATGTTCGAGACTCAGCTTGAAAAGAACTATCAGAAAACACTGGAACGTTTTTTGGCAATTCAAGCGATGGGCAGCGAAACGGCAAAGCAGGATATTAAGGCGATCAGAGAACAGGTAACCCAATTCCCAGATCCCGCCGAGGAAGCGCTTAAGAAAGGTTTACGCATATTGTCTACTGAAGACATGCGTCAAGACGTGGGGCGAATAACTACACCCACATTACGATTGTATGGCAGGTTGGATAGTCTAGTGCCGACCAGCGGAATAGATCGTATATGTGAGCTACATCCGCAGGCTGATACCGTTGTTCTGCCTCATGCGTCGCATGCGCCGTTTATTTCACATCCTCAGCAAACTGCTGACATTTTATTTCGCTTTGCCGCTGGCGTTTACCAGCAAAAGGCGTCGTAATAGAGCGATGACATGAAGCTTCAAACCGCGGCTTGCCGATAGTTTGAAGCTTTTCTTATCTTTGACAGCTTAATAAAAATCGCCTGCTTACAATAAGTTAATGACAGGGTGTGATACATGTCTTTCCATTTGTGTGAAATTGGTTAATAATTGCACATGAGAGGTTAGGGGTAGTGTATGACAAGTATTGATGGTTTAGGTGCAGGCTCTGCATTTGCAGCGGCTCAATATGGTTTACAAAATGCCAGCGATGGAATTTCGCAGGCAGCATCAAATATTGCTCAGCGAACTGCTGAGGATGCGGTAGCACCCGCTCAACCTATTGCGACCAATACCGACACGACAAACACGTCATCGAGTTCAACGTCTACCTCCACGCGTCTCACTGACGACTTAATCGCGCTCAATGTAAACGAACGTAATGCTCAAGCCTCTGCCAAAGTACTAGGTGTTGCCGATGAGATGCTTGGTACCATCATAGACGTGCTTGCGTAGGCGGAGCAGTTACGGTGAATATCGTTACACCAATCCTTAACGCCATTGCTTATCCCACGGCGAACATAAATACAGAGTCTGCACGTAGAGATAACGTGCAGCGTGAAACTATTCCCCAAGCGTCAGATTCCCAGCAAGGGGCTTCTCAAAAAGGCTTGGGGTCAGAAGCCGATAAAGCGAAGAGCCCCGGCCAGCCGCCAGCGCCGGTTACTTACGAACGCCCTCAGGTACAAACAGAACTTCAAGCTGCCTTTCAAAACGTATTTGGGCAACAGAAAGATAATGCGCAAGATGAGAGTGCAGGCAAGCAGGGCGCGCAAGACAGGCAACAAGAACAGCAAGAGAAACAAGACGCTGCTGAAATTGAGCAGTTAAAAGCCCGGGATCAGGAAGTGAGGGTTCACGAGCAAGCGCATGCTTCAACAGGCGGTCAGTACGCCGGTGCTCCGCAATATGAATACACTACAGGCCCTGACAATAAACGCTATGTGACCGATGGCGAAGTGTCGATTGATGTTTCAGAAGAAAAAACGCCTGAAGAAACGCTGAAAAAAATGGAGCAAGTGCGCGCAGCCGCCCTCGCACCAGCTGAACCTTCATCACAAGATTTAAAAGTGGCTGCAGAGGCTTCTCAAAAAGCCACAGAGGCCCGTAGCGAGATTGCCAAAGGCCAAACAGAAACGGCTTCAGCAGGTTCTACCTCAGCACAAAGCAATGGCATTGTCGCAGACACTGGGGCAGCTGTGCAGCCCGATACAAATATAGGCACCACAACCGATTCCACTGCGAATATGGTGTTAGATAATCAATCTTCATCAGCAGACACACAAGGCTTTCAGGCAAATGAGTCTAATGCGATGCAAACACGGATTGGCCGAATTCAAAATGCTTATTTGCAAGCTTACACCCCCTCTAGAGAAGGTTTATCGCTTCAAGCATGATAACGTGTAATTAACGCTAGCTGCTTAACATTGCACGAACGATTTAGCCCGTCATAGCTAAGGGCTAAATCGCGAAAAAAGCACTTTCACTTCCCTTGCATTGCCTTAAAACCAGCAGGACTTAATAATCCAGTATTGCCTTTGTAAACGGATATTTAGGTGAGTCGCCAGTGATGTCTGAAAGTACCGAGTTCATGGTATCTACGTCGCTATCGAAGCCGCCGTGGGATGTGGCAGCGGTGGGTTCACCTTCTTTCCCCTCACTGTACTTAAACGTCACGTTAGGCAGCGGCTGATTAAACACAGCCATACCTAACAAGGGCATCTCTGGTTTGGATTCAAACGCATTTGATACTAAATAGAGCAACGACTTCTGGTAAATGCGCGCTACGTGGTCATCTTTTTCCAACGCTTCAGATAAGTTGTAAACCGTGGTCGATTCAATGTGTTTCCCTTCTATAAGCGCAGAGAGCTTTTCGTTGAACAAGGGGTAGCTAATGGCTGGAGCCAGTAAATGCAGACTCTTAATCGTTATGTTTTCATCAACTTTACACAGCCTAGATAGGCTGTGAGCATGAAAAATAGAGCCTGCCGAATGACCGACGACATGCAGCTTAATATCTGAATTGTCTTTCAAGTAGGCGGCCAATTGCGTTAGGAAATACGTACCATCTGATGTGGTACGGGTAAAAGGCGTGCAAGCGTCTGATTTCATTTCTCGCCACAGGGCGCCGCCTACTTTACGTGTTGACCATTCTAGTATGCGGTCGGTGTAGTCAGTGAAGGCTCCAACTTTGTTGCTAATCTCTTTATTCTTAAAGCCCAGAATATCTTTGAGTTCTTCTAGCATACCCGTGTCGTACATGAAGTGAATGGGGTAAATATCGTTTTTAAGAAAGGTGTCTTTCATGGCAGCAATGCGTTTAGCCGAAGCTTTTATGCTATTTAAGCCGCCGTGTGCATATAGCATTACATGGCGATGGTTACTGTCAGAAAGTTTTTCAATAATGGCATCGACGTGGTTTTTATTGCTCCAATATTTACTTCTGGTATCAAAGTGTCCGTCGTCGAAATGAACGAAGTGATCTTGAATACTCACCCGTGGAGTGGAGCGAGAAAACAAACCCTGTGCAATAGAGCGCGTAGCTTGGTGGTAAGTGCCTGTACCTGAAATAGGAAGTGCGAGTTGAACAACCCACGCATCCATAACGTTTAACGCCCAGTCATCGTAACGCCAAAGTGCCAGCCCTGACTTTTTCCAATCCGTCCCCCAGGAGTTTTGGATCCAGAAGCCTTCATCGTTATAGCCAACAATGGCAAACGCATGGCCACCCATGGGTTCAGGCCTTAGGCTTATTACATCACCTTCGCTATCTTTCCAGCCTTCATGAATTCTGGCAGAAACAAAGATTACGCCCACTTCGTTAAGCGCCGCATGAAAATCGCTAATTTCTCGTTCAATACGGTAGTACGCACCTAGCCTGTGATTGCTTGCATTGTTAGCAATAGCTAGGGTCATTTCAAATTCGTTGCTGTGCTTAATATCTTCAGTTAGTGACTCGTTACATACGCCACTGTTGTACCACCCCTTAATTGCACCGCGGCAGCTTGAGCCCTCATAGGCTTCGCCTAACCATTCATCGTGACGTTTGGCCATAGCATAAAGCATCCACGGGCTAACAGTATGTTTTCGGCCCTGCTGACGATAAATGAAATTGATGGTTGCCGCCAATGCGAAGCCCGTACAGGCACCATCTTTCCCTTGATCTAAGATAACCAAATTGCCCGGCGGGTCGATAAAAGGCTTAAGTGGCGTGAGATTTGGTTGGTAATAACGATCCCTAAGGTCGGGGTAATCGGCGCTGACATTCAGCATATTTTTTGAGACAGGCGAGTTCATAAAATCATCCTTTGATTAGGGCAAATGAACCTTGCTGTACAGACAGGTGAAACGTTCGTACACCAAAGGTCGAAAGCCCTTAGCTCATTACGGTTGTCCGAAAGTGCTGCCTTGAAAAAGGCTGTGGTCAAATGAGCGACATTACCTTCGTCAAACGTGAAGGCATTTACAGCATGTCAACGGCCTCGCTAAACGCTAACAACATACGAACTTCGGTTTCGGTGTGACCCACACCTTTTCATTGTTTCGGTATTTTGTAGTTTGACACTCTTTATTCAAGAGTATCAGGGCGCATGAATTTCCATGCGTCCCATCTAATGTAACACAAACTAATGTAGCAAAAGCGGCAAGGCAAAGGGAAGTGAGATAAAAGAGCTGCCTTATTTAGTTAACTATTGGCTTGCTAAGCCAACACTTGCCGTTTTTCAACGCTGCTAGCGCAACATCAACGAAGAAGGGGAAGAGACAAAGCTTTCAATACGATGTCGCCATTACGAAACAACATAAATTGGATCGTAAATGTCGTTATAAATTTTTAGAAAAGTTACTTGTATTATCAATGTTGTTTTTGGTATTGAGGCGAGACTTAAATGTTTAAAATAACGCCATTGCTATTTTATTGTTTTTCTATACTAGCGACACCGACGGTGGCCATTGCCGCTGACGTAAAGTTAAATATTGATGTCGAAAGCTCTGGTCCGATATTGAATAAAAATATTTATGGCCAGTTTATGGAGCATTTAGGCAGAGGCATTTATGAAGGCATTTGGGTAGGTGAAGACTCAGGCATACCTAATGAAGATGGCTTCCGATTAGATGTACTACAAGCATTACGCGATTTAAAGGTACCTTTATTGCGCTGGCCAGGGGGCTGCTTTGCAGATGAGTATCATTGGCGAGATGGTATAGGTCCGCGAGATAAACGCCCAAGAACAATCAATAGTAATTGGGGAGGGGTTATTGAAGATAATGCGTTTGGCACCCATGAATTTTTCCAATTTGCAGAGTTATTAGGCGCACAAACTTACGTCAACGGCAATCTGGGAACAGGCAATCCCCGGGAAATGGTAGAGTGGCTGCACTATATGACCTCTGATGCAGATACGACGGTTGTTCGCGAACGTAAAAGAAACGGCCGAGATAAGCCGTTTAAAGTGGACTACTTCGCCATTGGCAATGAAAGCTGGGGATGTGGTGGTAACATGACACCAGAATATTACGCTGATCTTTACAAGCAATATTCTGCATTCCTCAAAGCCCCAGAAGGAAACCAACCTAAGTTTATTGCCAGCGGTGGTACTGACGATCAAACAGAGTGGACAAAAGTACTCACCGAGAAAATTAACTCTTCATGGAGTTTAAAAATGGACGCGATAAGCCATCATTACTACACACTTCCGACCGGAGATTGGAGTAATAAAGGAAGCGCCACAGGTTTCCCCGAAGATCAATGGTATTCAGCGATACAACGCACTTTGCAAATTGAAGCATTTATTGAGAAGAACCTCGCCGTTCTTAAAGAAATGGATCCTGAAAACAAAATCGGTTTTTATGTCGACGAATGGGGATCCTGGTACGACGTTGATGAGGGGACTAACCCTGGTTTTTTGTATCAGCAAAATACGTTGAGAGATGCGATTATAGCTGCACTGAATATTCACGTTTTCAATCGTCACGCCGAACGCGTACAAATGACGGTAATTGCTCAGATGGTTAACGTATTGCAAGCCATGATACTCACTGATAACGAAAGAATGCTTTTAACGCCCACATATCACGTATTTAAGATGCACATACCGTTTCAAAACGCGACCTACCTTCCAGTTAGCCTAAGTAAGCCACTATTAAATAAACACGCAGAGATAAGCATTCCAAGTATCAGTGCTTCAGCAGCCAAGGCACAGGACGGTAACACCTATATTTCTATAGTGAATACGCAGTTGAATAATGCAATTGAAGTAGAGCTTAATCAGATAAAAAAGGTCAAAGGGGAAGTATTAACCAGCGATAAAATGGACGAGCACAATACCTTTGATGACCCGAACAATATTCAACCTTATGAGTACTCTACTGGCGTTAAAGATGGTAAGGCCGTCATAGTCGTCCCAGCAAAGTCGCTGATGGTGCTTAATTTAGGCCAGCTTTAATCAAAAAGTATGGTGTGAACAGACCCGCAAAAGCAGTGGGGCGTAATATAATTTAAGCGTTCAGTTTGCGCTTTCATTTAACATTAATGTTTTTTATAAGAATAGAAAGAATTATGCAGATATTACTTATTAGACAAATTGCGATGACTGTAGCGAGTATTACTCTTCTTATTGGCTGCTCACCTCATCAAGGTGACGGAATAAGTCTTGATAATGACTCTGAAGCTTTCAAGCCGCAAGCTATTACTAAATATAAAGCCTATACTAAGCAATTCGACGATGACATACACATGTCTAAAAACCACGCAACAGGACATGTTGGGGATCTCTTTTTTACCCACTGGAAAGACGGTGGCGAAGCCTCTCTCAAACTAAGTCAAAGCGGAGAATTTGAAGTGAGTTGGGAGGGCGGCGGATATAATTATGTTGGGGGCCCCGGGTGGCATTACGGAGATGTGAGCCGCGAAATTGGCTATCGCTTTGAACAGGAGAGTGGCGCTAGTTATATTGCACTCTATGGATGGGGATACGACAGCAACATGTCTAAAGACAATCCTGCTCACTTAGTTGAATATTATGTTCTTCAGCGCTGGACCTATGATCCTAGCCAAAACGGCATTTTCGGTAAGACCTTTGTGAGTAACGGCGTTGAATACACAACTTATCGAACTATACGAGAGCGAAAGCCCTCTATAAATAATACGGCCACGTTTTATCAGTATTGGAGTAAACCGTCTAAACCCATGCCTCTAGGCGAAGATCATAAAATTATCTTTGCCGATCACGTGGCAGCTTGGGCTGACGCAGGCTGGATTCTTCCTGATATGAATAATTTTGACGCAAGCGACGACCCTACATATCAAGTTATGGCAGTAGAAGTATTTAATCCTGCAAAGGACGGTAAGGCGACTGGTAAAGTGTGGGATGCTAGTGCTCAATTTTAACTCAGTTGCCTAACCGGCGCAGTTGTAATCTTGTGTTAATTATCGACTTTGATTATCCGATGCCGACGGTAACGCACCAATATTTTCAAAAGCGTTCGTTACCTTCTCTGGCAAGACTATATTCACTTTTTTGGAAATATGGCGCTGTAGTTCAAACCGCTTTAAGTCAGGGGAGACAAAGACTGTTCTGGGATGTCCGTTAATCAGTTGACCATTGGTTTCATATTGAGCTGTGCTGTCTTGCAATTTATCGAGTGTATTTATTTCACGATTGCAGGGCTCTGAACTACTTGTAGATAATGTTATCAGCGGCTGTTGATTTTCAGGTTTTACATAAGCGTTTCCGTCCAGTTCAGCAAGTTGAGCTTTCTTGTATTGGGCGCATAAAGCGTCCTCTTGATCCACACTTAGTAAAGGACCGTGATGTTGCTCATCTGCCGTCAACAAATTACTTTTTACTGTATGACCATCTCGCTCAAATACATCAGGCCCTGTCTCGGGGTGCCAACCAAAGTGGTCATCTGTGGCACTTCGAGCAGTTCTTGTAAATCGCAGCGTACTGTTAACAAACGTATTATGCGCAATATTGGCGTTCGCTGAGTTGAGCACCCACACACCTAAGTCGTTATTTACAAATGCGTTACCCACAGCAGTAATGCCATCCGATATCTCAAAAAATAACCCAGCCTGCGTGTTTTCGACATAGTTATTGATAAACAGGCCTTCACGGTTTCCCACGTCGTACCATACACCCTTTGATGTTGGATGATTAATAATCAAGTTATCCCGTACTGTTACTCTGTACGTTTGATTAATGATTTTCACTGCGGAAACATAATAACCAGTGATGTTCTCAATATCGTTACGCTGAATGATGTTTTTTTCGAGTAAAACGTCTGAAGAACCAATAATATAGATACCTTCAGTACTGGTATCAGAAATCAGGGAGTGTCTTATTATTAAACCGTCACCGCGAAAATAGCCTGCGACACGCGAGCAATATGTGATGGTGACATTTTCAAGTAGCGTGTTTATGACCTCTTTACCATAGGTTAAAGGATCGGCAACGCCAACAGGTTCATCTACTGGCTCGTCTTCTGGTAAAAAGGTTCGTTTACCTTCTATACCGATAGCCCGCCAAGCGTATTGAGTAAACGTAACCCCATAGATTTTAGGGCCAATCTTGTCACTTCGTTTATTGTGGACGTCGTTCGATGTACGCAACAGCGCTGTGTCGTAAGCGGTGATTTCGATTAATTTATTATTTGGATCAGTACCGATGTAAACCTGCTGCTTCTCATAATCAACAAAAAATGTATTAGGCGTTAACTCTTCGATACTGCCAGCCGACTGTAAAAACTCACCATCAATAAAAACCATGTCATTATTAAATCGATGTAGCGGCGTTTTATCAATGTGGCGCTCCTGACGCCACCAAAACATAGGTTTAGAAGGAAACAAGGTTTTCCAATTTGTAACCCACACATTGTCTTGTTTTTGTTCCCAGGTCGAGGCTACTTGAGTTCCTTTCAAAATGGGTTTTTCGTCTTTATAGGGTTGTAAAGTTATCCCTTGATTAAGTATTAAATTGCCAGTGCGATAAGTACCACCTCTTAAAACTATTGCATCTCCCGATGTTACTTTACTTATAGCAGAGCTAAGCGAAGTGGGATTATCAAGTGTGAGTCCATCTGCCCGAGGTTGTCCCTCTGGAGATACATAATATATTGTCTTAGCGTTTGGCTGCGCATAGCTTTTTGAGATTGGCCCATAAGGTCCACCATAAAATTGCGCCTTTACAGGTGTGACTGAACTGAGTCCAAAAGTCATCACGATGAGTCCGAAACGGAGCCAAATGTTCATGATTACTGTTCCTTTAATATTCACAAGTTAAAGAAAGTCAGTATAGAGGTTAGTGAGCGGTGATGAATCTATATTCATCCTATTAACAAATAATCGAAATGAGGTTAACAAATTCAGTAATATGTGTTGCTCCGCTTTCTACTAGCATAATGAAAAATCAATTCACAAGTAGCAAGAAAGGAACAAACATGAGGTTAAAACTCTTGTGCGGCAGTGTTTTTTTAATCAGTGCTTTAACAGTTAAGGGGCAAACTTCCTTCCCTATGAAAGTTAATGATTCAGAGTATTTTGAGGCTCCAGGAGCCAATGTATTGGTATATAGCAACTGGTACGATGGGCTGTTCAGCGATTCAAAGATTAGTGGCATTGAAATTATTCAGCACGGCAAGCGTATCGCCACTAATGGTGACGTTAGGCTAAATGATACTCCCGAACAGTGGGATAGTATTCCGACTTTCATCAAACGCGATGTTGATGCCGAAAAAGGTGCCATTAGAGCTTCACTACATTATCCAGAACACAAATTTAATTTCAGCGTCAAAGTTACTTCGACGAAAGAGCATCTCAACATTAGCGTACACACCGATGCCCCTTTACCCGAAGAGCTAGTGAACAAGGCGGGGTTTAACCTCGAATTTATGCCTTCAGCATATTTTAATAAGTCTTTTATCGCCGATGACGCAACCGGTACGTTTCCTCTTTACCCTTCTGGGCCAAAAGAACAAAATGATTTACAAGCACCAACGCCGCTTGCCACCGCGTACCATTTAGTCCTAGCACCAGAAGACGCAGAGCGCAGAATAAGTATTGAGTCGAAACAGCAACCTATCTATCTGTATGATGGAAGAACAAAGGCCCAAAACGGGTGGTTTGTAGCGCGCTCCATGATCCCGGCAAATAAAAGCGGTAAAGTGCTGGAATGGTCTCTAAACGTTAGCAGTATAAAGGATTGGCAACGGTCGCCAATAATTGCGCACTCTCAGGTAGGCTACCACCCTAATCAAAACAAAATAGCGGTACTGGAACTCGACCCGAAGCACGTCATAGGCGAAAACCTAGTTTCCTTACTTAAAATAATGCCGTCGGGTGAAAAGAACGCGGTCTTGTCTAAAAAACCAATGGATTGGGGGAAATATAAACGATATCAATATGCAAAATTCGACTTTTCAGCGGTACGTGAAAGTGGCCTTTATCAGCTTAAGTACAATGACACCATCACCGCGCCGTTCAGAATAAGTAAAGATATTTTCAGCAAAGCCTGGCATCCAACCTTAGACGTTTTTTTTCCGGTTCAAATGGACCATGTTTTAGTAAACGAAGCCTACAGAGTTTGGCATGGTGCTTCCCACTTAGATGATGCTTTGCAGGCACCGATCAACCAAAAACATTTTGATTTATATGCCCAGGGGCCGACAACCGATACTCAATTCGCGCCTTTAGAGCATGTACCGGGGTTAAATATTGGTGGATGGTATGATGCGGGAGATTACGACATTCGTACTCAGTCGCAATACAGAGCCGTTCTAGGTCTTGTTGAAGTATGGGATCAGTTTGCGCCAAAACGCGATACTACCCTTGTTGACTACGATCGAAAGTTTGTTGATATTCATGTGCCAGATGGTAAACCCGACATACTCCAGCAAATTGAGCACGGCACTTTAGCACTAATTGCACAACACCGAGCATTTGGCAGAGCAATAAACGGTATCATTGTGCCTAACATATCCCAGTATACGCACTTGGGTGATGGCATCACCATGACCGACAATCTGGTATACAACCCTACAATGACACCTTTACAAGCAGATGGAAAACACAGCGGGGTCCCTGATGATAGATGGGTATTTACCAGTCGCTCCTCAGCCGTTAACTTTGGCTCCATCGCCGCTTTAAGTGCTGCTGCCCGTGCACTACGGGATCATAATCCTGAGCTCGCTACAGAAGCGCTCAATACAGCCGAGTTAGCTTGGCAAGAAGAGCGATCTCACCCTCCCTTCTTGTTTCATCATGGGAATACAACAGGAGGACGACTTGACGCAGAAAAGCTTTCGGCGGCAGCAGAACTATTGATGAGCACGGGGGACGAGCAGTATAAGCAGGCAATTAATACCCTTTGGCCCGAAGTCGAGGCACATTTTGCGCAGCACATTGGTACTCTAGTTCGCTTAATTCCTTTAATGGGCGATAAATATAAGCACAAAATTGAATTGCTAGCTAAGGACTATGTGAATGAAGGTAGGCACATTACGCAAGCTAACCCGTTTAATGTCACAATTACAGAAGGTGGATGGGCAGGAAATGGACGGATAATACGCGATGCTATTCATCATTACTATTTGGTCAAGGCGTTTCCTGGGCTACTCGAACCAGACGCTGTTTATGATGGGCTGCATTATCTCTACGGGACGCATCCAGATTCAGATATCTCCCTCGTATCAAATGTCGGCACCGTATCAAAACGCGTAGCCTACGGTATGAATCGCGCAGATTTTTCATTTATTTCTGGTGGGGTTGTCCCGGGTATTTTAATAATTAAACCTGACCTGCCAGAAAATAATGAAGAATGGCCATTTTTCTGGGGCCAAAATGAATACGTAATAAATATCGCAGCGTCTTATATCATGCTTGTACATGCCGCTAACGACTTACTAAATAGCTCTGCTGAATAGCCCAAATAGGGCTATTCTCCCTTACAGATTAGCCCTGCATTTGTTCGAGCTCGTTCCCTGCAGTTTCGCGAACAAATTTAAACACGAAAAAGACTGAAAGAAGCGCGCACGTAGTATAGATACTGTAAGCGCCTGCCAATCCAATCCCAGTTAGCATGAGTGGGAAAGTCATGGTGACTGCAAAGTTAGCTAGCCATTGTGCTAAGCCACTTACAGCGAGACCAGAGCCTCTGATTTGGTTAGGAAACATCTCACCTAGTAAAACCCACATTACAGGCCCCCAGGATAAATTGAAAAAGAAAACGTAAGCATTGGCGGAAATAAGCGCCACACTACCTAATCCGCCAAGAATCAAATTTCCGTTGATGTCGCTCGATGAGTTGACGAAGGTGAATACCATGAATGCGAGAGAAATAGACATTCCTATTGAACCAATAATCAGAAAAGGTTTACGCCCTAATCGGTCAATGAGAAACATGGTGATAACACAACCAGCGATACTTACAGCGCCTGAGATAACGTTAATTAAAAGTGCATCAGCCTCTGAAAATCCCACAGCTTGCCATAGCACCGCTCCGTAATAAAAAACCACGTTTATTCCTACAAGCTGCTGAAATGTAGCCAATCCGACACCTACCCATACAATGGGACGCAGACGGTTTCTCGTTTTGTCGATTAAATCTGAAAACTTTGGTTTTCGGTCTTTTTTGACTAAAGATGCTTCAATCTCCAAAAGTTTTCTTTGTCCTGCTTCTTGACCATACAACTTCTGTAAAATGGCCAGCGCTCGTTTACTGCTTTGCTTCATAACTAAAAAACGTGGGCTTTCAGGAATGAAAAATAAGCTTGCAAGAAATAGTGCGGCTGGAAACAATTCTATCCAGAACATCCACCTCCATGCTTCATATCCCCACCAAAAAGGAGCTGTTGATACCCCCGCCATATTGGCTACAACATAATTACTGACGAATGCGCTAAATAAGCCGAAAATGATGGCTACTTGTTGAATAGTGATAAGCTTACCCCGTATGTTTGCTGGAGCAATTTCACTAATATAAGCAGGTGCAATCACTGAGGCAGCTCCGACTGCCAACCCGCCAATAACGCGATAAACCACAAATTCGGTAGAGCTTATTGCTATACCTGACCCCCATGCACTAGCAATAAACAATGAAGACGATAACAAAAGAACGGTTTTACGCCCTACTATGTCCGAGAGCCTTCCTGCGATGAAGGCACCAACTCCACACCCAAGCAGCATACTGGCAACATTGAACCCGGTGCCAACAGAGTCAGAACTAAAAGCCAGTTTCAGCCCGTCGACAGTGCCGTTAATTACCCCGCTATCGAAGCCAAACAAAAAGCCACCGATAGTAGCCACCACACTAATAAGGAAAATAAAAATAAGATTTTCTTTTTCTTTGCTATCTTTCACAAAACTACCACCTAAAAGATTAATATAAGAGCACTACAACTGGCAGCTCGCCTGACCCTGATTTGCCACTAATTTAATTGTGTTTAGTTGAATGGACGCAGTGCCAATTACCTCTAACTCAAAAGGAACTTTTATGTTTTTCATATCAGCGCCTGTATCAGCAAAACAACTGAGTTTCAAAAAGCCTTGCTGCCATCCCCCGCCTGCTTTTGCTTGTATTGTTGTCGTCACGTCCAGGTTGGACTTGCATTGACTTTCGCACCCCAGCTTTATTGAGGCGCGCTGTATGTCTGCTGATAACACCTGGTAGTCTATCTGTAGAGCCATATCACCATTCGACTGACGTTCAAGGTCAATCGGTTCTCCCTCTATTAAAAAGCTTCCTCTATCTAACCAGTTCACAATAACCGAATCTTCTTGGGCGAGATAATCAGCCGATTCAACATTCATGTTGCCACCCGCACTGCTGCTTTTTCCCTGTAGGTACTGATTGCGACCTTTGACATCGCTCAACACTAGTCGCCATGGTGATACCGCTGCTCCAGCAATCAAAAAGTTTGATATGTGATAGTCGCTTATTGTCTCTGCTTGGGTTTCATCTAGCTGTTCAACGCTGACACCGTCCGTTACAGAGAGTCCATATCCCAAAGCGAATAAGGGGTCATAGTTGGCATTTTCACCACTCAAAACATCATGGTCGGCTTTTTTGGGCCACGAGAAACTTAGGCGCCCAATGAAGTCATGGTTAATTTTTTCTTGCTCATTACGCATTATTACGTCTGCAATTCCGCCGCCTTCAGTTCCAGGCAACCAAGCTGCAACAAACGCATCGGATGCGTTTATTTCTGGATTCACCCATAAAGGTCGTCCGGAAATAAATATCGAGACAGTGGGGATATTTAACGCCTTGAATTTTTGAAGAAGTTCTAATCCAGTGTTATCGGTGAAATCTACGTGGGGTCTATCTCCTTGGAACTCTGCGTAAGGTTGTTCACCGAAAACGATGATCGCTACATCCGGTCGTACTTCAAATTCACCCTCTGGATGATAATCGACTGTACCCTCACTACCGGCTACCGCCGATCTAATGCCGGCAAGAATTGACTCTCCGTTGGGAAAGTCGCTATTGGCATTACCTGTACCCTGCCAGCTTAACGTCCACCCGCCACTAGCTTGGCCAATATTGTCAGCGGCTGTACCCGCCACAAGAATACGTTGATTCGGGCTAAGCGGTATTAATTGCTGGTTATTCTTTAATAATACCAGTGATTTTCTGACCGCCTCTCGCGCCACGGCTCGATGAGATTCGGAACCCAAACGCTTATAGTCACCCGCTAGTGGCCGTGATGATGGTAATCCTGCATCGAACAGACCTGCTCGCAGTTTTACTCTTAGTATTCGGACCACAGCCTGATCTAAACGAGCTAACGTAATTTCTCCTGACTTTACTTGCTCAAGTGTATTTTGATAGAGCTTCTTCCAGCTATCTGGCGCCATAAACATATCAAGACCTGCGTTAAACGCATTAGCACAAGACACATTAGTGCAGCCTTCAACTTGTCCGTGCCCATTCCAGTCGCCCACTACAAAGCCATCAAACCCCATTTGAGCTACCAATACATCGGAGAGCATGGTCTTGTGTCCATGCATTTTTATACCGTGCCAGCTATTAAATGACGCCATTATTACCTGCACACCGGCTTGTATTGCGGGTGGATACCCAGCGCCGTGGACATCGCGCATTGTTATCTGATCATCTACGTTGTCACCTTGGTCTTCACCATTACGCGTACCCCCATCACCAATAAAGTGTTTAGCGGTTGATATAATATGATGTGAATTTAAAAACTGGTCCGTGTTCACTTTTCCCTGAATACCGGAAACGAGTGGTTCAGCATAGCTCGCAACAATGGCCGGATCTTCAGAAAAGCTTTCGTAGGTTCTTCCCCATCTGCTATTTCGTGCCACAGCCAAGGTTGGAGCAAATGTCCAGTCTAACCCCGTTACTCGCATTTCAGTGGCGGTTACCTTTCCTATTTTTGCCATTAGTGCAGGGTCGTTGGCCGCTCCTAGTCCAATGTTGTGAGGGAAAATAGTTGCTCCTACAATATTATTGTGTCCGTGAACAGCGTCACTTCCCCACAGCAAAGGAATGCCGACTCTGCCGTTAGATTTATCAGTAGAGGCCAGCCAAAATTCGTCAGCTAGCGCCAGCCACATGTCCGCTTCTGCACGATTATTTTTCTCTGGCGCAGAGTTTCCACCATTTAATACCGCGCCAAGATAAAATTCTCTAGCTTCTTCAGGGGTGACAGAATTGATGTCAGCTTGAATAATCTGCCCCACCTTCTCTTCCACAGTCATTGCATTAAGTAACGTAGCGATTTTCTTTTCGTGTTCACGGTTTACCGTTATTGGAGATTGCTGTGAAGGCCACGCCTTAGGTTCTATTTTAGGAACGTCTTCTCGATAAATAGTTGTGTTCTTTTTTTCCATACCCGTGCAAGAAGAAGCCAAAAATACAAAAGCTAACGCAGAAAAATAATGGACCTTTGACATCTCTTTAAACCATCAAAAATTGTTGATGGTGTAATACTGCCAGAAAAAATAATCACCACTACGCGATGCATAAAAAACACAAACGACTTACAACAATTCATAAACAGATTATTTACATCCTGCGCTAACATGTTGTTGTCCTGTTGAAAAGGCATCTATCGCACGTTTGCTACTTCCCTTGTGCTAAGTAGGTTTATGTGCAGGGCGCGGTTGAAATACCGGAAGTCCCTGCGTTAGCTCCGAGCGGGATTTTTAATCCGGTTGAGGAAAAAGGCGTCGTCAACCAATTGCCCGATAAATTCACTGTTACTTTCAAGTAATTGGTATACGTGGAAACAACGCTTGGTATATACGCTGACAGAGAGCAAAAAATAATAGTTTATGAAAATCATCGAACTTAAATCTGATGCAATGCGTGTCACTATAAGTGATTTTGGTGCTCGCATCCTCGATTGGCAGGTACAAGTAAACGGCAGCTATCGGTCGATTGTGCTTAAGTACAATAACGAAGAAGATTATTTATCCGACCAATTTTACCTAGGTGCAATTGTTGGCCCATTTGCAAACAGAATTAAAGATGGGAGGGTAGATATTAGAGAAAGCCAAGTATTGCACCTTGACCGCAACGAAGGCCTTAATCATTTGCACGGAGGGGAAAATGCAATAGATAAACAGGTATGGCAAATCACTCGTTGTTCACAGAGCGCTGTACGGCTGGAATTAGTTATTCAGGATATGTGGAATGGTTACCCTGGAGCACTAGAACTTACAGCTGAATACACATTAGAGAATAACCGGCTTCGACTTCGCGTAAGTGCACTCTCGGAGAAAGACACAGTCGCGGGAATGTCAGCCCATAGTTACTTCAATCTTAACGGAGTTAATAGCCATCGAGGTGGCTTAGAGCAGTGGCTTACCACATGTGCAACTCACGTAAATATTAACGATTCGAACGGCCTACCAATCCGCCCTCCTCAGTCAGTAAAACATACGCAATATGACTATTCAAAGCGGTATCTTTTAACTCAACAAAAGGGGGCTGAGGTTCTCGATAACAATTTCATTTTTTCCAATTCGTGCTCCAAGGCTATTTTGGAAAGTTTCGATAGATATTTGAAGCTGGAAGTATCTTCAGACTACCCTGCCATGCAGCTTTATACCGGAGGTCATTTAAGTGAGCCTTTTTGTAAAAACCAGAGCGTTTGTATAGAACCGCAGTTCGGCCCTGACATGCCTAATTGTAAAAATCATCCCTTGGGGTTACTTCCAGCAAATACGCTTCAACAACACATAATCGACTATACAATTACCACAGAATGATAGTTCCCAGTTTCAACATTGTTGCAATATCGCTTTAAACACTTGGGGAACTATCAATGGTAACACCTAGATGAGGGCGTTATCTCACAGTATTTCCTATAGTCTGTCAGCAAGCATGTTTTCCAGCTTTTGTTGATCGATAGCAAAGTTGCGTATGCCTTCAGCAAGCTTTTCTGTCGCCATTGCGTTTTGGTTCATTTCCCAGCGAAAGGTTGCCTCATCTAGTGGTGCAGGGGGAACTTGGTACTCATTTGTATCACAAAGCATACGAGGTAGCGGATCTGAACAGTTTGCCAGTGCCTCCAGAAGCTCTGGACTAATAGTTAATCTGTCACACCCAGCCAAAGCCTGAATCTCACCGATATTTCTAAAGCTCGCTCCCATAACAACGGTTTTATAACCATGAACTTTATAATAATTATAGATTTCGGTGACCGATTTAACTCCAGGGTCATCGTTAGGTAAGTACTCAGCAATATTGTGATGAGACTTGTACCAGTCTAATATTCTGCCGACGAACGGGGATATCAAAAACACATTTGCTTCGGCACACGCTCGTGCCTGCGCAAAGTTAAACAAAAGCGTAAGGTTACAATTAATGCCTTCTCGCTCTAACTGCTCAGCGGCTTTAATTCCCTCCCATGTCGAGGCTATCTTTATAAGAATACGAGATTTGTCGACGCCTTCTTCCTCATATAGTTTTACGAGTTGTTTAGCCTTATCTATAGTGGAAAATGTATTGAAGGACAGTCTAGCATCTACTTCCGTAGATACTCTTCCAGGTACAAACTCGCTTATTTCTTTACCAATAAGTACACAGAGCATGTCGTTGGCGTGCAGAATTTGCTGTTCCTTATTATTAGCCTGTGCCCTTGCCCAGCTAACTGATTTATCTATCAAATGCTGATATTGAGGCAAAGTAGTGGCTTTTAAAATTAAGGATGGGTTGGTAGTGGCATCATAAGGTCGATACGTTTTAATTGCTTCCACGTTTCCTGTATCTGCAACTACGGTAGTCATATCCCTCAATGCATCTAACTGATTTTTCATTTCTTTACTCTGTGATTATTTAAAAGGACTTTAGGTCAGTTCGGAAGAACTTTGAGTATTAATGTAAATCGCAAATACAGGGCGCAGATATTATGATTTTGGATATTGGTGTTGCGAAAAATCTGACTGAAAAAACATAGCCTATACCTTTTCCAAAAAAGTGAAATAACCACTAAATAACAAATAAATTACAAAATTAAAGAATTTCATTTCCACATTTCATAATTGCGATAGCCGATAAAAAGAATGACCATTTCGGCCTGGTTATGTTCTGGAATGTAGTTATGTATTTAGGGATCGATTTAGGAACATCTGGTTTAAAAGCGGCACTTATGGACGACGTAGGTAATATCATCGACACGAAATCTGCGGCGTTGTCTGTGAACAGTCCCAACCCCCTATGGTCTGAGCAAAACCCACTTGATTGGTGGTCAGCAGTAGAGTCGGTTATTGACCAGCTTTCACAGTCTCATATCGTTTCACAGATAAAAGCGATAGGGCTCTCTGGGCAAATGCACGGCGCTACTTTATTAGATGAAGCTGGAAGCGTAATAAGGCCCGCAATTTTATGGAACGATGGGCGATGCCAAGCGGAGTGTTTGGAAATTGAAGGGGTTGTTTCAGACAGCCGAAGACTGACTGGCAATATTATGATGCCAGGGTTTACTGCACCCAAGTTGCTGTGGGTCAAGAATAATGAACCTAAGCATTTTGAGAGAATTCATAAAGTGCTTTTGCCCAAAGACTATTTGAGATTTCGGCTGTGCGGCACGTTCTTTTCTGATATGTCAGATGCGTCAGGCACAATGTGGATGAACACCCGAGAACGCTGTTGGGATGAATCGCTTTTGGCTGCATGTGGGCTTACGAAAAAGCACATGCCAGAGTTGGTCGAGGGGCCCCAAGTAACGGGGACATTATTACCCGAGCTAGCCCGGAAGTGGGGAATAGACGAAATCCCAATTGTGGCCGGTGCAGGAGACAATGCAGCCGGCGCAATAGGCGTTGGGTTGACTGAGCCTGGTCAAGGCATGATTTCACTGGGCACCTCTGGCGTCTACTTTGTCGTAGCTGATCAATTCAGCAGCTTCCCTGAGAAAGCAGTACATAGCTTTTGTCATGCCTTACCTGACCGCTGGCATTTAATGTCGGTAATGCTAAGTGCCGCCAACTGCCTTGACTGGTTCGCCAAATCAGTAGTTGGAAAAGATGTTCCAGCTGTACTTTCTTTGCTAGAAAATGAAGACGGCCCGTCGGAAAATGCGCCGTTTTTCCTTCCATATTTAAGTGGTGAACGTACGCCGCACAACGACCCTAATGCATCTGGCGCCTTTATTGGTCTTACACACCAACATTCCACAAAAGATATGGCTTACGCTGTTTTGGAGGGGGTTTGTTTTGCTATGGCTGATGGTGTAGATGCTGTTCATGCCTCAGGTACCTCTGCGAATGACATTTGTTTAATTGGCGGTGGCACTAAAAGCGCCTATTGGCGACAAATGATGGCGGATATCTTAAACCTAAAACTTTCTTACAAGCAGGGAGGAGATGTCGGCCCAGCACTAGGAGCTGCAAGGTTGGCTCAACTGGGAACCTGCGAAAACAGTCAAGTGCAAAATGTGTGTGGATCGCCACCTCTGGTTGATATCCACAACCCAAATGCAGAGCATCATCAAATTTATCAGCGAAGACGAAACCTATTCGTTTCGCTTTATCCCGCTATTCAGCAAGCGGTATCGCCTTTATCTCAAACGTCAACGGAGCGCTAAATTATGTCAGCTTATTTTGAAAATATTAAACCTATTCAATATGAAGGACCTGAATCAGACAACGATTTAGCTTTTCATTACTATAACCCCGAAGAGGTTATTTTGGGAAAAACCATGGCAGAACACCTGCGTTTTGCAGCGTGTTACTGGCATAACTTTTGTTGGGATGGCGCTGATGTGTTTGGTCAAGGCACCTTTGGCAGACCGTGGTTGAAAGACGGCGACCCCATGAAACGCGCAGTTGAAAAAGCTGATGTCGCATTTGATTTTTTCAGTAAATTGAATGTTCCTTATTATTGTTTCCATGACACCGATGTGGCGCCTGGCGGAGACAGCATTAATGAGTATGTCAGCAACTTTTCATCTATGGTCGATGTGCTTGAAGAGAAGCAAGCACAAACAGGACTGAAGCTTTTATGGGGTACAGCGAACTTATTTAGCCACCCAAGATATTGTGCTGGCGGTGCCTCAAACCCCAATCCTGAAGTTTTTACTTTTGGCGCAACACAAGTTTTCCATGCTATGAACGCTACCAAACGGTTGGGTGGTGAGAATTATGTACTATGGGGCGGAAGAGAAGGTTATGAAAGTCTCCTTAACACCAACCTTAAAAAGGAAGATGAACAGTTGGGGCGCTTCTTTACCATGGTCGCAGAGCACAAGCATAAGATTGGCTTTAAAGGAACGCTACTCATCGAACCTAAGCCTCAGGAGCCTACAAAACATCAGTATGACTACGACTCGGCCACTGTGTATGGTTTTCTAAAACGTTATGGACTAGAGGACGAGTTCAAAGTCAATATCGAAGCGAATCACGCTACGCTTGCTGGCCACTCTTTTCACCATGAAATAGCAACAGCAATAGCATTAGGTATTTTTGGCAGCATTGATGCTAATCGTGGTGATGCACAAAACGGCTGGGATACTGACCAGTTTCCAAATGCTGTTGATGAGTTAACGTTGGTCATGTATGAAATCTTAAAAAATGGTGGCTTTACTACTGGCGGACTGAATTTTGACTGTAAACTTCGTCGCCAGAGCTGCGCCCCGGCAGATTTATTCCATGGTCATATAGGGGGCATGGACCATATGGCCTTAGCGTTACGAAAAGCAGCAAAAATCATCGAGAACGACTTTCTGGCGCAAGCTAAAGAAGCAAGATATAAAGGCTGGCAGAGTGATTTAGGTAAAGCAATTGATAGTGGTAAACACAGCTTAGAATCATTAGCAGAGCATTGTGTATCGAATAACTTAGCGCCCAAAGCCGTGAGTGGTCAACAAGAGCTACTCGAAAATAAACTAAACCGCGCACTATTTGGCTAATTTTGCCTACATCGCGGGCTGGAAGAATTTCTAGCCCGCTTTTTACCTTTAGTCTTCTCACTCGATTTTCATCAACATCACTTCATTATCTTTTTGGAATAATTATGAAATTTTCGAACCCTATGGCTAATGCTGTACGTGCTTTATGCATGGATGCGGTAGAAAAAGCTCAGTCTGGTCATCCCGGAGCTCCTCTGGGAATGGCGGATATCGCCTATACGCTCTGGACAAAACATCTCAGACATAACCCATCTAACCCTGACTGGTTCAACCGCGATAGATTTGTTTTGTCAAACGGTCATGGTTCTATGTTGCTCTATGCACTGCTTCATCTAACTGGCTATGACCTTTCTATCGACGACCTAAAGCGATTTCGTCAGCTACACTCTAAAACGCCAGGGCATCCTGAATATAGCTACACCCCGGGGGTAGAAACCACCACTGGGCCGCTAGGTCAAGGACTTGCCAATGCTGTGGGGATGGCTATTGCTGAAAAAGTTTTGGCCGCACAGTTTAATAAACCTGAATATGCGGTAGTTGACCATTATACCTATTGTTTTGCTGGCGACGGTTGCTTGATGGAAGGCATTTCCCACGAGGCTTGTTCTTTGGCAGGGACGCTGGGATTGGAAAGGCTTATAGTATTTTGGGACGACAATGGTATTTCAATAGATGGCGAAGTGAAAGGCTGGTTCACTGACGATACGCAAGCCCGATTCCAAGCTTATGGCTGGCAAGTTATCGCTAACGTTGATGGTCACGACCATGAGGCTATCGACAATGCTATTTTAGAAGCGAAAAAGTGCGCGGGCAAACCCACGTTAATTTGCTGTAAAACGGTGATTGGTGCTGGGTCGCCAAATAAGGCTGGTAAAAACAGTAGCCACGGTTCACCGCTCGGAGAAAGTGAAATTCGGGCTACGAGAAAAGCCCTCAACTGGCATCATGAGCCTTTTGATATCCCTAGTGATATCTGCAATGAGTGGGACGCCAGAGAGGCCGGCGCAGCGTGGGAGAATGAGTGGAATACCTTATTCAAGAGGTTTAATGAAGCGCATCCTAGACTAGCGAGCGAATTTACACGACGCACTGTTGGCCAGTTGCCAGAAGACTTTTCACAAAGCGCCAATAGTTTCATCCACTCAGCGCAAGCTGAAATGCAACCTATGGCAACACGTAAAGCGTCCCAAAACGCTATTGAATTTTATGCGAATCTTCTACCTGAAATAATCGGAGGCTCAGCTGACTTGTCGGGGTCCAATTTAACCATGTGGAACTCATCTCAACCGATAACCGCAGAAAATGCTTCAGGAAACTATCTGTTTTACGGAGTGCGAGAATTTGGAATGACTGCTATTGCTAATGGAATTAGCATCCACAGTGGTCTTAAACCATTTTGTGCTACCTTTCTAATTTTCATGGAGTATGCTCGAAATGCTGTACGAATGGCAGCATTAATGGGCCTTCCTAGTATTTTCGTTTATACCCATGACTCAATCGGTCAAGGCGAAGACGGCCCTACTCACCAGCCAATTGAGCAACTTGCCACGCTGCGTATGACGCCTAATTTGGATACATGGCGGCCCTGTGACGCTGCGGAGACGGCGGTAGCATGGAAGATAGCACTTATGCGCTCAAACGGCCCCACCGCTTTAGTTTTTAGTAGGCAAAGTGTGAAGCCCCAAGCAAGAACCTATGACCAATTACACAAGATTGAAAAAGGTGGCTATACTCTTCGCCCTTGCGAGGGCGAACCTGACATTATCCTCATTGCCACTGGTTCAGAAGTCCCACTTGCTGTTGAAGCCGCTGAACAACTGATCAACTTGCACGATATTAAAGCCAGTGTCGTATCCTTACCCAGCCCAAGTGTATTTCTGCGTCAAGAATCTACTTACCAAGAACAGGTATTGCCCCCTCACGTAACATGTAGGCTAGCCATAGAGGCCGCACATGTCGATTACTGGCACAAGTTCGTGGGGCCTGCGGGGGAAATTCTTGGCCTGGACAGCTTTGGGGAATCGGCACCAGGCGAGGTTCTGTTCTCACACTTTGGCATTACCGTGGACAATGTGATTGCAAAAGCTCGAAAAGCTCTCGCAAAACGGAACACTTTTTAAGGGGCTGAAAGGGCGGACGCCACTTTAATTAACCGGTGAAGACGATATCTAAAGGGAAAAATATGAAACAACGAAAACTTGGCAAATCTTCTATTTTCGCGAGCGAAGTTGGTCTGGGATGCTGGCAATTGGGAGGAGATTTTGGTCCAATCGCTATAAAAGATGCTATTCATATCATAGAAGCTGCCTTAGAAAACGGTATTACTTTTTTCGATACCGCTGATGTATACGGAGCGGGGCGAAGCGAGTCTATTCTTGGTGAACGGCTGGAGCAAACAAAAGCAGACGTAAAAATAGCCACTAAATACGGCCGTGGTGAAGGCACCTACCCCAGTGGTTATACGCTTCAAGATATGCGCGACGCTATTCAACGCTCTCGTGATCGGCTGCGTCGCGATAAAATTGATCTTCTTCAACTTCACTGCATACCACCTTCGGTTTTAGAAAAAGGTCACATTTTTGATTTCTTAAGACAAATGCAACAAGAAGGCCTTATCGATTATTTTGGCGCTAGTGTTGAAACCATTGATGAAGCGATGATGTGTGTAGCACACCCAGACCTAACTTCTCTGCAAATTATTTTTAACCTATTTAGACAGGCTCCTAAAGATGCTTTA
The DNA here is from genome assembly GCF_054960505.1 of Alteromonas sp. G4i13. Taxonomy (NCBI): domain Bacteria; kingdom Pseudomonadati; phylum Pseudomonadota; class Gammaproteobacteria; order Alteromonadales; family Alteromonadaceae; genus Alteromonas; species Alteromonas sp. G4i13. Next base: position 135,932 of record NZ_JBHNYX010000006.1, read on the forward strand.
TTCAAAGTAGCCAAAGAAAACCAAGTTGGTATTATTGCGCGCCTTCCCCTTGCCAGCGGTTTATTAAGTGGCAAGTATAACGCTTCAACGTCATTCGCTGAATCCGACCATAGAAACTACAATAAAGATGGCGAAGCTTTCAGTGTTGGCGAAACCTTTTCTGGAATTGATTTTAATGAAGGTCTTAAATTGGTAGAGGCGTTGCAGCAGATAAAGCCCTCTGAAATAACGATGGCAAACTTCGCTATGCGGTGGATTTTAGACCATGAAGAAGTAACAACTGTAATTCCAGGAGCCAGCTCTGCACAACAGGTTATGCAAAACGTAAACGCTTCTACTATCGCTCCTCTTTCAAGCGAAAGTCACAAATTACTGTATGAACTATACCAGTCTAAAATAGCGAATCTAATTAGGTGCCCAGTGTAATATAAAACCTTTGTATTTTAAGTCATTAGTTCAATAATAAACCCCTCTTTTGTCAGAGGGGTTTATTTTTTCTAGTAGCCGGGGCTACATCATTCTTTAAGGAAATGTCACTAGCACGTTATCAAGCAACACAGTATCCTCACTTGCGCCTGAAAACGATCCATTAATTTGAAATGCTATCCTTTCAACGTTTGCGATGTCGCCATTACCATTGTCAACGGGAGTGAAAGTAAAGACGTTTTCACCTGGCACCACATTTTGAATATTTCCGTACAGTCGTGTGTAACTAGGCGCTCCTGTCTGAACATAGCCCTGCACATTCAATCCATTGTTGGCCTGCTCCTCGGTTACTGTAACCGTATATTTTAGACTTGCACCTGTATAATCAGTAGGGGAAAACTGGACTATATAGTTATGTGAAGCACTTGAACCGTTTGGAAGTAATTCAGCCGATTCGCGCAGCGCGTTGTGCACCACATTTGCAGTTGTGCCGTATTCACCTTGCCAGCCTTCAACAGTTTCTTCAAAATCATATTCAACTACATTACTCGCCGGAACCGTTACAGGAATAGTAACAATCACACTATTTAACAATACGTTTTCGTCTAACGCCCCGGTTAAAGGCCCGTTAAGTTGAAAACCTATTCGTTCAATAATTTCAATGTCACCATTACCATTATCCAGCGGGCTTATTCTGAACGTATTCTCGCCCGCCACTGGCGTAAACGCCTCACCATACATACGCGTATAGTTTGGCGCTCCGGTTTGGATAAAGCCTTGAATCGTTAGACCTGCGTCCGCAAGCGTTTGAGAAACCGTTACGGAATAGTCCACGGTTGCATCGGTTAGGTCAGTTAACGCTATCTCGCGAATATACACCTGCTCATTCGCGTTACCGGCCCAGTCTGGTATCATTACAGCCGCCTGTGCCGCCTCATCATAATCTACAGACGCTCCAGTACCATAATCACCGCGCCAGCCTTGAACATCATTCAGAAAATCGTACTCAATCACAACGGGCTCTAAGTCGTCACCTGGAATGAAGATTTGTAGATCCAAGACCAAGCTGGTGTAGCCGTCCTGCTCAACTTGTACGTAAAGATTTCTCAATGCAGAACGTAAATTTTCAGTAGTGGTAATTTCACCCGTTTCACTGTCGATAGTGAATTCCCCCTCACCCGAGCCACCTAAGATTGACCAAGTGACGGGTTCACCTTCGGTGTTAACCACGCCGTCAAATGTTTTAGACTCAAGGACTATAACAGAGGTCCCGATTGGTGCATCTGCGCTAACCTCCAGCAGACCCGGATTTGTGATGGTAGGAGAGAGGCCTCGCATGTAACTGCGTAACCACTTCAGAGCAGGTTTTTCCGAACCGTTTTCCAATGCTAATATAGCACCTTGATTTTCGCGCCAGTGACCCGGTAAATACCCCCACATAGTTATCCCTTTAACTGCCGGATGTTCCCAAAATAGGGGGAATATTCTTTGATAATCCAGTAATTGAATAAGCTCGGTCGGGCCATCGATATCAAGCTCAGTAACGTAAACATCTAATCCTGTTTCTGACGCGATTCTATCGAGATTTTCTAACATAGCTTCGTTAGGACCAGTTGTAGAAAAAGCATGGCCTTGAAAGCCAAAGTCATCAAGTAGTCCACGTGCTTGAAGTAACTTCGCTAATTCAATAGCAAGGTCAGTACGAGAGGCAGAGTTGATTAAATTATACTCATTAAACATCAAGCGGGTAGTTGAAGGGAAAATATTTCGTGCCATCTGGAATGCATTGATGATCCAGTCGAACTTAGCGGCCTTATTTGTGGCTTCGGGCGTTGATAAGCCATTATTTTCAAATTGGCTAATTAATTCCGAAGTGGTTTGCGGATCAAATAAACGCAACGCATCAATATAGCCTGGGCCATCATTGGCCAGATTTGGCGGATCATTATCAAATTCATTTACCACCTCAATAAAGTCGATAGCTTCATATCTTGCGTTTACGGCATTAAACCATTCCAGAATTTCTTCAAGTTGTTCCTCTGCAGGCAAATCTGTTATCCATTCAGGCTGCTGATTCCCCCATACGAGAACGTGATGCTTATAAGGGAAGTTGTTGGCTTTGGCGAGCTCATAGGCTTCATCAAGCTCAGCCCAGTTCATTACATCTCTGGTACCTTCCACTGATCCCCATTTGCCTGCATTTTCGGGCGTAACCTGATTCCAGTAAGCTTCGAAGTTAGGTCGCTGTCGTCCACAGCAAACTCCCCCGAGGAATTTCTCTTGCCCTGTAGCAAGTGGAGGTCCAGCGGGAACGAAAGGTGGAGGCGGTTCAATAAGGTTACCAGCACGGCCATTTTCTAAAGCTTCTATAGTGAACAGAAGATCTTCTTTGGCAAATGCAAACTTATCAATGGCTAAACCATCTTCGCGACCAGCAAATCGAAACACCTGATCTAAGCTATTATCAGGTACCGTATAGGTCGGGCCTGCTATCCGTGTCCATTTCCACACGTTGCTTGCAGCTGAACCTCCCGAGATAACTAAACTGTTCGCTTCATAGCCCGGCTCTCCAGGCACCACAAATCCTGTAATATTATTAAGCGTTTCCCAGCCATTATTTCTACCAAACTCAGTAGGGAGAAAGAAGCTGTCGTCTTCAACTGTATTTGGGCCAACACGCACTCTCGCATATAGCGTATATTCTCCGGCATCAGGGAATGCGACTTCAAGTTCGATAACACGAGCATCATCGGTTGGCGCATTAGTGTCTGTTTCATTGATGGTCACGAAACTAGGGTCGCCCTCAATAACACTAAAGGCGTTACCTTTAAACAGTAGCGTGCCGGCACTCCCGCCCTCTGCCTCTGCATAAATTGCAACGTTAGGATCTGCCTTTTGAATAACAGCATCAAAGGCGAGCCTCGCTCGATTCGGTTCAAACGTCGTTTTAACCGAGACGCTTTGACCAGCAGGTAATGATGCTTCACTAACTACAAAATATGGCGCACCACTTTCGCTTAGACCATCCTCGCCCGTCACCCCAATGGTAGCGTTTTTAACAAGCATTCTTAGAGGGCCTTGAATGTCCTCATCACTATCATTTTGTATTTGTACATTAACAACGTAGACTCTGTTCGTTCTGTCAAATAAAGGTCGAGATTTGCTAATCGATATTTCTTCAATATCAGTCCAGTCGGCGAAAACGGGTGAAGCTAGCCAAGTTAAAGAAGTAACTATAATTAGTTTCAGTAAAAATTTTTTCATTGTACTAGCTCCTCTGCCAACATAACTGCTTTGCTCGCGACGTTCGCGCGCCTAAAGCAGCCAAACTAATCATCATAAGTATTACTCCACTAGGCGCTGGAACCGGCACACTGTTTTCAGTAATGGATACGTTATCTATTCGAAGAGTAGAACCACCTAAATCGGTAAAACCATCATCATCTGCACCTAACAGAAGCTGAAAATCTAGGGACAAATTCGAGATTGATGTAAGCGATGGCTCAAGCAGAAAAGAAAGAGTGTAACTGGCCAAGCCGTTAATATCGGCTTCAAAAAGGCTCCCGGTAGAGCCCGTATTACTATAAAAATTGATGCCATCAAAAAAGCTAATAACAAAATAATCGGCAATAAAGCTATTATCGATGTCTGATAATTCACTATTTACCTCAATATCCATGCTCAGAGTGAGTGGTCCACTTCCCGCTGAGCTGAAATCTAAAAACTGAAATAATGTGTTTGCAAAAAAGGCTTCTGTATCTGTGTAGTCAACACTAATTACAGCCTCACAACTGGGGGCGGTGCCATTTATGGAAAAGTCATTTCCCGACGCTATAATGCCAGCGCCATCTGTATCTCGTTCCCATCCTGCAAAATTACACGTTGAGAAATCGCCGTTTTCAAGAATTGCTGCGTTCACAGCGGGCAAATAGAGCATTAATAAGCTTAATAAAATACTTCGATAAACCAACATAGCTATATTCCTAATTTATTTATTGGGGGGCACTCCGTCATTACTAAAAAACGAAATTTAACTTAGTAATAACGTAATAAGGCCAAACGTGACGTTTGGTTATAGTGGAGAATAGAGAATTGTCAGTAACATTTTCATAACAAAAAACGGTATTGCATTTACAATTTTTGGTTTTTTATTTCTCGGATAGTTTACTGCTAATAAGTAGCATTAGAATGAAAGGAGAATCGGATGAAACAAGTAGTGTTTAGGTGCACCATAATATTACTCATATTCAGTAGCCGTTCGGCCTTCGCTGAGGTAAAGCTTCCCTCAGTGCTGTCCGATCACGCCGTACTTCAGCGCGATATACCAGTTTCTCTTTGGGGATGGTCTAGCCCTGAGGAAAAAGTAACCATTTTCCTAAATGGTGAAACATTGGCTGTTACAAAAGCTGACAAAGAAGACGGCATTTGGCGCACCTCACTACCCAAACAACCTGCGGGCGGACCTCATACCCTGACATTTGTTGGCAACAATACTGTTGAAGTCAAAGACGTATATTTCGGGGACCTGTGGCTGGCGTCTGGGCAATCTAACATGGTGTTACCGCTAGCCAGAATAAAGGAAAAGTTTCCTGACATTGTAGCAAATGAAAGCAGACCGTTGATCCGCGAGTTTAGTGTACCTATGCAGTACAATTTCAAGCAGCCAAATATCGATGTAAAAGACGCACAATGGAAATCGGCCGATAAACTTAGAGAGCGAGAATCGTTTTCAGCCGTTAGTTTTTTCTTTGCACGCGCAATTCAGGACGATGTGAATGTACCAGTAGGTATTGTTCTAAGTGCAGTGGGTGGAACGCCAATACAGTCGTGGATGAGTGAAGATGCATTGGCCTCATTTCCCGAGGATTTGAAAGAAGCGAAGCACTTCCAAAGTGATAATGTCATTAACTCAATTATATCCCAAGATGCTGAGCGACAACGACAATGGGAAGATTACATATCAACTCACGATAAAGGTAATGTATCGCCCTATTGGTGGTCAAACAACATTGACGAAAGTGACTGGACTTTATTTTCGGTGCCTGGTTTTCTAACCGACGCGGAGCAAAAGCCTATTAATGGCGTGCATTGGTTCAGAAAACGCTTTCAGTGGCCTCGTCACCTTGTAGGTGAACAAGCGACACTTGTGCTTGGAGCACTTGTCGATGCGGACACGACTTATGTAAACGGCACCAAAGTGGGGCAAACTACCTATAAGTATCCTCCCCGCCGTTACACGGTGCCCGCTGATGTGCTTAAACCTGGAAGCAATACTATTACTATTCGCTTAGAAAGTCATAGGGACCACAGCGGGTTCGTTTCTGACAAGGAATACTGGATTGGCGCAGGTGAAACTCGCGTAGATTTAAACGGCGAATGGCACTACAAACTTGGCGTTGTCCATGAACATCTTCAGCAAACCACCTTCATTCAATACAAACCCATGGGCCTGTACAATGCCATGATCAACCCACTGACATCTTTACCAATCAAAGGAGTTATTTGGTATCAGGGGGAGTCAAATACAGCTAATCCAGATAAGTATGGTGATATGTTTAAAACCATGATTGAAGACTGGCGAAATAAATGGAACAACCCCACGCTGCCATTTTTATTTGTTCAGTTGGCTAACTTTAACCCGCGTTTGTCAACGCCAGCCCAAAGCGGTTGGGCTGAGTTAAGAGAACAGCAAGCATCCGCATTGTCTTTGCCCAACACGGGCATGGCGGTGGCCATCGACGTAGGTGAATGGAATGATATACATCCTTTAGATAAAGAATCAGTTGGTGAGCGACTCGCCAAAAATGCGCTCCATAAAGTTTACGGTAAAGACATTGTGTACAGCGGCCCTATGGCAACAAAGGTAACTCTAAAAGGAAGCCATGTGTGGATTAACTTTAAGTATCAAGGCGGTGGCTTGTCCACTTCGGGTACTAATTTGACAGGGTTTGAAATCGCGGATGAAAGTGAAGTGTTTCACTGGGCAAAAGCAGAGATTAAGGGGGAGCGTGTTCAGGTTTGGCACCCCGATGTAAAGCACCCTTCGGCCGTCCGTTATGCTTGGGCAGACAACCCAGCCGCGAATCTATATAACAAAGATGGGTTACCTGCCGCTCCATTTCGTTTTAATTTGGATTAGTACCAGGCATTAGCTTTTGCTTATAGGAAACACGTAACTGTTAAATTCTGCATGGAAGAAAACATGCAGATTTAACAAGTGCATTTGACTTGCGTGTGTCATGGTCATTATCACTTTATATTGCGTGTACTATTGTCCTAAACCTCACTCTTACCCCCTCCTTTTAACCGTTTTTTATTGTCTTGGGCTTAGTTTTACAAAGTTTTATAAGAGGAAACTCAAAAAAAACAAAAAATTAACATACTCGCCTGCCTTAAGATTGCGCGAGCATCTTAGAGGTGTGAGTAAATTAATGTCCAAGTTAGGTGGGCAGCTTTCGGAGGAAACATGACTGATTTGATACGAACATTTGCTTTATTGATCGTGTTCTGGGTAGGGATAAATAGTCCAGTAATCGCAGCTGAGTCATTTGTGCACTTTGAGCGCGATAGCGGTGATTTACCTTTCGCAGTCGATGGCCAGCCAGCTCCACTGATCTTCAACAATGGTGAACCTAAAGGCGTAATCATGGCGATTGAACAGCTCAAAGGTGACATTAAGAAAGTAACAGGAAATAGTCCATCTATCGCCGAGCCACAAGTTAAACAATCGGCTGTTGTCATTATCGGGACATTGGATAACAGCCCCGAATTACAGATGCTTGAACGGCAAGGGAAAGTCGACTTCTCGCGTATTAGGGGTGAATGGGAGGCATATCATATTGAGGTAATTCCCTCCCCCATGCCAAACATAGCACAAGCGTTAGTGATCGCCGGTAGTGACCGCAGGGGGACGATTTATGGCATTTACGAACTCGCACGGCAACTTGGCGTTTCACCTTGGTATTGGTGGGCCGATGTTCCCGTCAGCACTCATAAAAATATCTATATACATCATAAAACTCAGATCATAGACCAGCCAAAAGTAAAGTACCGAGGCATTTTTTTAAATGACGAAGCACCTGCGTTAACGGGGTACGTGAAAGACAAATTTGGCAACTATAACAATGAATTTTACCAGCATATATTCGAACTACTCCTACGGTTAAAAGCCAACTTTCTCTGGCCAGCTATGTGGAACAATGCGTTTAGCGTTGACGATCCAATGAATGCTCAACTGGCACATGATATGGGCATTGTAATGAGCACCTCCCATCATGAACCGATGATGCGGGCAGATAAAGAATGGAACAAGTTCGGGGAGGGAAAATGGGATTATGCGGTAAATCAAGACAATCTATATCAGTTTTGGACGGAAGGAGCAAAACGTCATAAAAGTTTCGATAGTGTGTTCACACTAGGTATGCGTGGCCAAGAAGACACGCCGATGAGTGAAACTCAAAATATCGCACTTTTAGAAAAGGTGGTCACCGACCAAAGAAAGATATTATCCGATGTTTTTACTGAAAAGGATGTGTCTGACATACCACAGGTGTGGACCCTTTATAAAGAAGTTCAAGGCTATTATGAAAATGGAATGCGAGTGCCCGACGATGTCACACTCCTATGGGCTGATGATAACTGGGGCAATATTCGACGTTTACCTACACCAGAAGAGCGCCAACGAAAAGGTGGAGCTGGCGTATATTATCATTTTGACTATGTGGGGGGGCCGCGTTCCTATCGCTGGATTAATACCGTTCCTATCGCCAAAATATGGGAACAGATGCAGTTGGCTTATCAATTCGAAGCACGAGAAATATGGATAACCAATGTGGGGGACCTGAAACCCATGGAGTATCCAATTGATTTCTTTTTGAACATGGCGTGGGATCCAACACTTATGGATACCGAAGCGCTTGCAAACTTTGGATTAAATTGGGCTAGCCAACAATTTGGTAAAAAACACGCAAAGGAAATTGCAGATATCGTTGAAGGTTATACGCGCCATAATGGCAGGCGTAAACCTGAGCTTGTTGCGCCCTCTACATATAGTATATATGTATACGACGAAGCTCACCGTATTTCTGAAGAACTTGCTGCACTAGAGCTAAAGGCAGAATCGATTTACCAAGACTTACAAACATCCTATCAAGATGCCTTTTTTCAGCTTGTCCTTCATCCAATTAAAGCTGTGCGCATTGTCTACGAATTAAACCACAACCTTGCGAAAAACAGACTGTACGCCCTGCAAGAACGTGCGAGTGCGAATGATTATGCCCTAAAAGCGCGAAAGTGGTTTGCACAAGATGCTGCTCTAGAAAGAAGGTACCACGAGCTAAATAATGGGCGCTGGAACCATTTTATGTCTCAACCCCATATTGGTTATACCAACTGGAACAACCCACCAGAAGACACCATGCCGGTGTTACATATCAACAAACCAAATGCTGTGTCTGATATGGGCGTGTCTATTGAAGGCAGTGCCGCAGCTTGGCCACAGGATAGCGGTACATCATGGCCTCATAATAGCAATATGAAACTAACGTTCGAATCTTTCGGCCAATCCCAACGCTACATTGAAATATATAACAAAGGTACTGTTCCCTTTGATTTTACCGCAGAGGTCTCTGCTCCTTGGATACGTCTAAGCCAGCAAGAAGGAAAAGTAAAAGATGATAAACGCGTATTAGTCAGTATAGATTGGGAAAATTTAACGATAGGCCACCATGCCGGTCATATTGTGATCTCAGGAGCAGCTTGGGGTGAAGCAAAAATCAGTATATCGGCAATTAAACGACAACAAGAAAGTATCAAAGGTTTTGTGGAAGCTGACGGATATATCTCAATAGAGGCAGCCAATACACAACGACGGCAAAGCACCGATAGCGGCTTATGGTACGAAATTCCACTACATGGCCGCACCCGCTCATCTATGGCAGTATCAATGCCTATCGATGAAACATTTGTAGAAGATTTAACTGCTTCGCCAGTCATTGAATACGACCTTCATCTGTTTAGCAGCGGCGACATAAGCATTCAAACAATTGTAGCGCCAAGTCTAAACTTTGTTCCTGATCGGGGACTGCGCTACGCAATTTCACTGGGTGAAGAGCCTCCTCAGATCATCGATATTCTAGAGGATAACAGTGACAAAGCATGGCAGGATTCAGTTAAAAAGGGCGTTCGCTATGCGATAAGTCACCATACTTTAAAGACACCCGGAGCGAAAACCCTAAAGATCTACGCCATTGACCCTGGTGTAGTGATTCAAAAAATAATTGTGGACACAGGTCGCTTAAAACCGAGTTATCTTGGCCCAGAGCAGAGTGTTTTTATCGAGTGACTAGGAGCGGGTGGCTAGCCTGCTACGGACACTAATGATATTTGAAGTCCTCTGGCTTTATGAATATGAATATCGGTGTGCTGGCCGGCTTTTCGGTCCAGCGCATTTCCTTTTTCTTGATAAATTTCTCGGGGCCAATTTGTAATTTATCCAAGATTAATTGACAGGGCTTAGTGTGGAGGAGGTAACTATGAGGAGACACGAGAGCTCGTTGAACACATATCATTCTGATGCCTGAAGAGAGCGAACTGTCGGTAGTGAACTTTTAATAAAATTAGTGTATCGCCTTAACAGACCGACGTATAAAGCCTTAAAACATAAGGCGAAAACGTACAATGTGATATGGACGATACACTAGCTCTCACGAAGAGGTTTTAACGAAACCTCTTTAAAGGCATTACACTTGTAATATGTTAAACCGCTTTCGGTTGAATGCCGCTTTAACCCTACTTTTCTTCTACATTACTCGACGCGTACATCGCCGTAAGGGGAGAGCGTTATAATTTTTCCATCATCGTCATATTCTATCGGTGCCACCTTAACGGAACGCAAATGAGTTACGCCACCCGAGAGTGTACTATCGTGGTAAAACAAATAGTGTTTACCTTCAAACTCACAAATTGAATGGTGCGTTGTCCAACCGACCACGGGCTCAAGAATTCGTCCAGCATAAACGAATGGCCCGTAAGGACTATCGCCAATTGCATAGCAAAGATAGTGGGTATTACCTGTCGAATAGGAGAAGTAATACTTCCCTTTATGTTTGTGCATCCACGATGCCTCAAAGAAGCGACGCTCATGGTCACCCGCTAATAAAGGTTTGCCACCTTCGTCTACAATCAGTATCTCTCTGGGCGTATGGTCAAATTCCAGCATGTCACCGCTCATCTTGGCCACTATTGGACCAAGCGCAGGCTCGCCGTCTTGGGGTTCTGCAAAAGAAGCGTTGTACTTGTTATCTCTATAGTTCTGCAGTTGTCCACCCCATATACCACCGAAATACATGTAATGTGTTCCGTCGTCGTCTTCAAACACGGCTGGGTCAATAGAATAACTTCCGCCGATAGGTTCAGGCTGTGCCATGAATGGACCATGAGGAGTATTGCTTACAGCAACGCCAATTTGAAAGATTCCATCGCTTTTCTTCGCAGGAAAATAAAGAAAATATTTACCATTTTTAGTCGCGGCATCTGGTGCCCACATTTGGCGCTCTGCCCATTTCACATTATCCACGTGCAATGCTACACCATGATCTTGCACCGGTGATGTTAGCGAGTCCATGGAAAGTACATGATAGTCGCACATAGCAAAGTGATCGCCATTGTCGTTAAAAGGTATTCCCGCTTCAATATCGTGAGAGGGATAAATGTAAATTTTTCCTTCAAATACGTGTGCAGAAGGGTCTGCGGTGTAGATGTGCTCTACAAGAGGCTTGGATATCGCAGACTCTTTATATGTTTCGATCTCATTTTCATATTGTTTCTCTGGCATTTTATACTCCTTAAAGCTCTACCTTCACAGCCCGCCTTACCATTAATTCCTTTTCAATTTGAGTCTCTTTACTCTTGTCTATGCTATACAAGAACAGCACAGCAATAACACAAAGTAAAAAAGGTATAGCAGCATAGACACTCACCGATAATTTAATTCCTTCAACCGCGGCTACGGTTTGCGATGACAATTCTGCATCATATCCATAGGTAGCCAGTATGCCCGCGACTAACGCTCCCCCTATGCTTAGGCCAGATTTAAGCCCAAATATCATTGCGGAAAATATAATCGCGGTGGCTCTACGGTTATTTTTCCACTCTGAATAGTCCGCAACATCCGCCACCATTGCCCAAAGTAAGGGGATCGTAATGCCATAAAAGAAGCCATGCATAATTTGACTCAAAAACACCCAACCTATTTCTGTAGGAGGTATAATGTAGAAAGCGAGTATAAAAAGTGTTGAGACAAATAGAGCGCATCCAAATACATCTCTTTTGCCAAATTTATCAGCTAAAGGTTTGCAAAACCCTATCCCAACAATCATAAAAATAATGCCGCCAGCATTAAACAAACTAAAGCCAGATGTCGCCGCATCTTCAGGCCAGCGAAATTCGGTCAGGCCAGCATTAACGAGTATTTTGTTGAGTGCATTTATAGACGCGTTGAATTGAATATCATTTAGGAATATTTGAATGTGAGCTGCACTTAAATAATTCTCGAAATAATAGATATACATACCGCCTTTTAAAGCAAGCGTGACGAAAACTAAAATAGTGACGCAAAGAATAATTAACCAAGGCCGATTGCCCATCAAATCTGTTATGTCATCCTTGATACTCGAAGACATTCCTGGTGAAGGGATCACTCTTTCTTTCGTAGTTATAAAAGTAATCAGAAAGAAAATAATACCCACAACAGAAAATATCATTATGGTATTTTGAAAGCCTGCTGCTTTATCCCCATCTCCTAAAATCAACACAAGAGGTAGCAACAAAACCTGAATAATAAATTGAGCAATCATTACCGCGACGAAACGGTAGGCCGATAGACTGTTTCGATCTTTCATGTTGCCAGTCAACACGCCGCTTAGGGCTGAATACGGAAGGTTGTTCGCAGAATAAATCACGACCAACAATACATATGTGGTAAAAGCGTATATTAACTTTCCTTGGTCACTCAACGCGGGTGTACTAAAGGCAAGTAAGGAGATTATACCTAAAGGAACTGAAGTCCATAGTATCCATGGCCTAAACTTGCCCCAGCGTGTATGAGTACGGTCTGCTATCACACCCATCACAGGATTAAAAAAAGCACCTATCATGCCGCCAACAAAAATTATTGTTGCAGCCGTGGCCGGCGGGATTTTATAAACATCTGTGTAAAAAAAAGCCAGAAAAGTCATCAGTGTTTGAAATATAAGGTTGGCGCCTAAGTCACCGAGGCTATAGCCTATTTTTTCTGTGATAGATATGGAATTGGTTTGTGCATTCATTTACTGCGTCTACTTACATATAGAAAAGAAAAGTGGAATAAGTGTAATAAAAATTTGTTATCATCATGTTGCAACTTGCCGCTATTATTAACAATTATGTTTTTTAAGATACTTGTTCTCGTTTTGCATTTTTAACGAGATTACGGCTTTCAACTAGGCTTGAAATGTATTCAAATTCAGAGTATCAAGTAATACTACATTTGGTCGATTAACAGGTTCAGGTCCGAGTATGTATGAATCAAAACACAGCATTTCGCTGCTTTTTAATGCTAATAACGTGTATGATCGACAAATTCTAGAGGGTATCGGACACTACCTGCATACCACTAAAGTCGATTGGGACGTCTTTTTAGAAGAGGACTTTAGGTTTCACGGTGATGATGTTAGTGAATGGCGCTGTGATGGATTAATAGCTAACTATGATGACCTAGAAATCAAGAAAATTGTAGACAACATATCTGAACCGGTTATCGGTGTAGGATGCTCCTATTCTGACCTAGAACAATACCCGAATATTCCTTACGTGGCATCAGACAATTTCGCGCTGGTTGAATCTGCGTTTAAACACCTAAAAGAGAAAGGATTAAAACGTTTTGCGATGTATAGCGTACCCCTCGATGAACATCATCGGTGGGTTATCGAGCGTGAGCGCGCATTCGCGAAGTTGGCAAGTAAAGAAGAATATAGCTACCAAATTTATAAAGGCCATGCCACAAACCGTAAAACATGGCATTCCACGTTTAAGCAATTAAGCGATTGGATAGAGAATCTGCCAAAGCCTATAGGGATTATTGCGGTAAACGATGCCCGAGCACGGCACCTACTCCAAGCATGTGATCACTTAGGGGTAGAGGTTCCTGAAAGAGTATCAATTATTGGCATTGATAATGACGACTTAGCAAGAAACCTAAGCCGGATTAGCTTGAGTTCAGTGACACAAGGTTGTTTCGAAATGGGGTACAAAGCCGCGAAACTTCTTCACAAGCGGTTAGAAGGTAAAAAGGTGCCTGAAAGTCAGGTATTAGTGGGTCCAGTAGGCGTTGAAGCACGTCAATCGACAGAATTTAAAGCATTGCCTGACCCTTATGTAATTCAAGCCGTTCACTTTATACGACAGTTTGCCACTAAAGGTATCAAGGTTGATCAGGTAACAGACTTCGTAGGTATTTCCAGGTCTAATCTCGAAAACCGTTTTCAACAAGAACATGGCTACAGTGTTCATACAGCAATTCATAACGAGAAACTTGTTCGCGCGTGTAAGCTACTCGCCGAATCAGAGATGTCAATTAATGACATTGCCGAAAAATGCGGTTATCCCTCACTCCAATATATGTATTCTGTTTTCAACAAGCACTTTAATTCAACGCCATCAGCTTATAGAAGCGAAAATCAAAAGGGTAAGGAAAGTAAAGTGGCTAGTTTTTAAGTTGCAACAATGGCACTACCTATCCTCAGCGAAAAAGAGTTCGGTTCGAGCCCAGTGGTAATTACTATACGATTTTATTTCATGCTCATACTTGTCGAACTAATCCTACTTAGAGCAGTAAAAACTCACGCCATGTTAAAATTTAGTTAACGGTTTGATAAATTACATAAAAGCTTTTGTCTTATCTCGAGCGCTATTATTGAGGCGTTAAACAATCATCGGTGTAATTTGAAAATAACGAATAGCGGTACAGATGATGTTAACGAATTAATACACTCATTAATGCGGGATCTGGAGAAGGCACATGTCGAAAAGAAAGTTTGCCAAAACACAGTTGGCAACAAGTTTATCCTTAATTTTGGGAGTTACAATTTCAACTCCCGTACTTGCTCAGGAACAAGATGATCAAGAAACAGAGATTATCGAAGTAACAGGTATAAGAGGTAGTTTGCAAGAAGCCGCATCTATTAAGCGTTATTCTGCTGGTATCGTAGATGCAATTTCAGCTGAAGATATTGGTAAGTTCCCAGATACTAACCTCGCAGAATCGTTACAGCGTATTACCGGTGTTTCAATCAGCCGGACTAACGGCGAAGGTTCAGAAGTGACTGTTCGCGGTTTCGCGGGTGGTAATAATATGATTACACTCAATGGTCGTACAATGCCTGCGGCTATTACTTATGGTGCGGGTTCTGGTGCTGACGGAACAACTCGTGGGGGTAACACCCGTTCATTTGATTTCCAAAATTTGGCTTCAGAGGCCGTTAGAGCGGTAGAAGTATATAAAACAGGTAAGGCCAATATTGCAACGGGCGGCATTGGTGCAACCATTAATATCGTGACAGCTAAACCCTTAGACAATGAAGGTTTTACGGCTACTGCGGGTGTAAAAGCGGTACATGACACGACAAATAGAACGGGAGACGATGTAACTCCAGAGGCCTCGGCGATTGTTAGTTACGCTAACGATGACGCGACCTGGGGCGTTAGCGTAGCTGCGATCCACCAAGAGCGTGACTCAGGTTACACCGGTGCGACGGTAAATGACTGGAATATCGATTATTGGGACGATCTTGCTGATCCAGATAGGCTGTGGAATACGACAAGTGCTGAATATATCAATGCTCCCCAGCAAGGCCAGTTATACGCTCGCCCAAATGACATTCGTTACGCATTCTCAAATACTCAGCGCGTTCGCGATAATGTGCAGTTAACTCTTCAGTTTGCTCCTACAGAGCAGTTCACAGCCTCCGTTGACTACACCTTTGCTGAAAACGAAATAGTTGAACAACGTGGCGAAATTACTAACTGGGTGCAAACTGGCAGCAATACACAGGTTGTGGAATTCGATAACAGCACTGTAAAAACTCCTATCTATATGAGAGAGACCTATGCTGGCGGAACAGATGAAGGCTATGAGCAACAGTGGCGAGAGCAAACTAATACGCTAGACTCAATAGGTGTAAACTTTAAATATTTAGTAAATAACGACTTTTCACTTACGTTTGATGCGCATGACTCGGAGATGCACAGTCGTGGTACCGGCCCACGTGGCTCGGGAGAAATTGCGGTGGGCTTAGGCGCCCCTACTGTAGTAGAGAGGGAGTGGTTCTACGATTCGGAGCTACCTACTTATCTAAATGTTTACGACGACAGTATTCGTGGTGCCAATAATAACGGAGTAGTTGATGCCGGTGATGTAGGTTCGTCAATTGCGCGTATTCGTAACGCAGCTCAGCGCTCGAAGATCACACAGTTTAAATTAGACGGCGAATATGTGTTAGATAATGGTCGTTTCGACTTTGGTGTTGAAGCTCGGGAAATGGAATCTCGTTCGTTCCAAACCGCAGGCAACAACATTGCCTTAGGTAACTGGGGGGTTGCTAATCCTGGCGAGTTTGGTGACTTAATTCAACCTTTCGATCTACCTGGTGAATTTGACGATTACGGTGTACTACCGGGTGGCTTTGGTTTTATTGCTGACGCTCGTGAACTTTATACAGCCGCTGAATCTTTATATCCAGGCATTCCATCGTCAACCGAGCAAGCCTTGTCGTTTGACGATACAATTCAAGAGGACACTTTAGCGGCGTATGCACAAGTTTCATTAGATGGAGAACTTGGCGGCATGTATTTCAGCGTGCTAACCGGGCTTCGTTACGAAGAAACAGATGTGAAATCAACCTCTCTAGTAGGTCAAACTTTATTCCGTTGGGAAGATAATAACGATATCGTTCCCTTTGTAAATTCTGATGTCCCCCCAACGCCAGCATCAGCTGAGAACAGCTATGATTATTTACTACCTAGCTTAGATTTGAAACTGGAAATTAGCGAAGATTTGATTGGTCGCTTCTCTTATAGCAAAACTATTGCTCGTGCAGGACTTGGCAGTCTCGGTGTGTCGGCGAGCAACTTCGGTGGTGGCGGCGGTTCTACGTTATTAGGTGCAATACCTACGGCGAACGCCTCAAACCCAGGCTTGTTGCCACTTGAGTCGTCGAATACAGATGTGTCGCTAGAATGGTACTACGATTCTACGAGCTATGTTTCTGCAGGATTCTTTCAAAAAGATGTGGCTAATTTCTTAGGCAGCCGTCAAGTAGACCAGACCATTCTAGGTATACGCAACCCAACCGCGGGTCCTCGTGCTCTGGAAGCCGCCGCCGCTCTCCAAGATTTGGGTATCGCTGTAGATGATACATCTTTATACGCAATGACCGTATTGCTAAGCCAGCCAGAAGCCTTTCCTAACGGAGCGGCTGACTACACTGGCACGCCCGAACAGATACAGCAACTCGCAGAAACTCCAGGATGGGATATTCTCGCCGATGAGTCAGACCCAGAGTATGTGTTTAGGACTAACACTCCTGATAACAACCGCTCTGCGAAAATCTACGGGGCAGAGTTTGCTGTTCAGCATTTCTTTGGCGAGACAGGCTTTGGCGTTCAGGCCAACTATACCTTCGTAAACGGTGATGTAGGCTTTGATAACAACGCAGATCCTAATACGTCACAGTTTGCTTTAATTGGGCTAAGCGATACGGCTAACCTAGTGGGCTTGTACGAAGATGACAAATTCCAAGCGCGAATAGCTGTTAACTGGCGCGATGAATTTTTAGCTGAAGCTAACCGAGGTGGCTCAAATAACCCCCGGTATACCGAAGCTTACACACAAGTTGATGTAAACCTTAGCTATAACATAAATGAGCAATTCAGTGTTTTCGTCGAGGGTATAAATGTAACGGGCGAGAACGCACGAGACTTTGCACGAAACAAAACGCAAATGTGGTTCTTGACGGAGCTTGGAGCGCGATACAACCTTGGTGCCCGCTATAAGTTCTAAGTGAGTTGTTTCAAGCGCTGGCAACAATAGCTTGCCAGCGCAAATAGCTATTTTTAGCCGCGGTACAGCGGCCTTTTTAATTGTCTGAATGTGTGTATTACATGTTTTATTTTAGTGTTGTTGTGGGCAATATAAAAGGCTTTCACAGCAATCACATTGGGTGCATTCAGACCATGTGATTAAGGGGAGACAGATGACAAAACACGTGCTGTTAAACAACGTCAATCACAAAGATACAAAAGTTATTACTCACTACGCCGCACGGTATGGTGATGATCAGGCTAGTGTTTTAGCTTTCCCATCTGAATTCATTGAACTACAAAAACACTATCCTATTTTTTTCCGTCGAGATGGCGAATTCGACGGTTATCAATGTGTAGTATTACTGGGTCTGGAAAAAAACGAAAACTTGTTTTTAGACGCCTCTTATCCATCGGGGTGGAAGGCTGATTACGTACCCGCAGTCCTTAATAAAGGGCCTTTTCTAATTGGCTTTCAACAATCTAGTCACAGCGAAGAAAAAAATGCTGTTATACACATTGATATGGATCACCCTAAAGTGAGTAACAGTGAAGGGCAATCGCTTTTCCTTACTCATGGAGGAAATAGCCCATATTTGAACCATATATCATCGTGTTTGTCGGTTATAGATAGTGGTTTGGAAATCCAAAGTGATATGTTTAAACAATTTTTAGCGTTAGATCTTATAGAGCCTGTCAATATTGAATTTGAATTAAGTAATGGTGAAAAGCGAAGGTTAAGTGGTAACTATACAATTCATGAAGAAAGACTCGCAGCATTGACAGGTAGCGAATTGCAGGCGTTAAGTAAATCCGGTTACTTACAACTTGCCTTCGCAGTGGTGGCATCTATGACAAATGTAAGAAAGCTTATAAACCTCAAAAACCTTCATCTCTCACAATAGTATTTAAAAAGATGATACCTATTACTCGAAAAGCGAGAGAACTTCGTCCCAGCAAATCGGGAAACATACCAGACGATTTGCATAGTTACGACGAACCTATAGTCCTCAGGGGGCTTGTTAATCACTGGGAGCTTGTAAAAAAAAGCCTACATTCCGATATCGCCGCCGCGGAGTATCTGAAAGCTTTCTACAATGGTCGGCCTACCCTGACCTACTTTGGGGAAGCTGGGCTCGATGGGCAGTACGGGTATAACGACAATGCAACCCAACTCAATTTCAAAAAAGAAAAAGCTCATATAGGCGATGTCTTAGACCTAATTATAACTTATCTTGAGGATTCAGCGCCGCCAAGCGTGTATATCGCTTCAAACGTTATAGATTCAAGTTTCCCCGGCCTTCGCCAAAAAAATGATCTCGATATGTCGTTTGCGAAACTAGCACCTAATTCTGAATCTCCGATTCCGAGCATTTGGATAGGCAATAAGTCTATCGCCAAATGTCATTACGATGCATCAGATAACATGGCATGTGTAGTAAAAGGCCGGCGCAAGTTCATATTGTTTCCACCAGATCAAATCGAAAATCTGTATCCTGGACCCTTATCGCCTACGCCAGGAGGACAAGCAATCTCTATGGTAAATTTTTGCGACCCTGATTATCAAAAACACCCTAAGTTTAAACAGGCTGAAGAAAAAGGTATCACTGCCGAATTAGAGCCTGGTGACGCCATTTTTATCCCCAGCATGTGGTGGCATCAAGTAGAAGGATTGGATAAATTTAATATTTTAGTTAACTACTGGTGGAGCAATGCTGAGCGATTTATGGGCTCAGCAATGAACGCTTTATACCATTCTATCTTGAGCCTTCGAGACAAACCTGCTCACGAAAAAGCTGCTTGGAAACACGTGTTCGACTATTATATTTTTAACGATGAATTATTACCTACTCAGCACCTACCTCCTGAATCACACGGACTTCTTTCTCCATTAGATGAACTAAAATCCCGCCAACTGCGAGCTATGCTGGTAAACAAACTGAATAGATAAGAAAAGAGAGACAATAGTGAATAAAAGCGTGAAAAAGATCGTCATTGCTGGAGGCGGGACTGCGGGTTGGACAGCGGCGGCAGCAATTGCTAAGCAAATGGGTCCTACAATTAGCATCACGTTGGTCGAATCTGACGAAATTGGAACAGTTGGTGTTGGCGAAGCCACTATCCCTCCTATGCGCGTATTCCACAAATTGCTGGGTATTGACGAAAAGGAATTTATGCAGGCGACGTCGGCCACCTTTAAGCTTGGCATACAGTTTGAAAACTGGGGCCAAAATGGTGATGCTTATATTCACTCATTTGGCGTTACTGGGCGAGAGAGTTTTGTCGCACCCTTCCATCACTTCTGGCTGTATGGCAAAGAACAAGGAGTGGTTAAAGATTTTGGCAACTATTGTTTTGAGCTTCAAGCTGCTAAGCAAGATAAATTCGCCACTTCTCAGAATTCAAATACTCAGTATGCTTATCACCTGGATTCCAGCCTATATGCCCAGATGCTCCACGATTACTGTGAAACAAGAGGTGTTGTTCGAAAAGAAGGAAAGATCGAATACGTTCACCAAAATAAGGAAACGGGCTATATAGAGTATCTTCAACTCGCTTCGGGCGAAGTAATACATGGTGACTTCTTTATCGATTGCACCGGATTCAAAGGTTTACTCATCGAGGAAACGTTGAAAACAGGCTACGAAGATTGGTCACAATGGCTGCCCTGTGACAGGGCTATAGCCGTGCAAACTGAATCTGTCGGCGCCCCACGCCCTATTACAATGGCCATAGCGCATGACAGTGGTTGGCAATGGAAGATTCCTCTGCAACACCGGACTGGTAATGGACTGGTTTATTGCAGTCAATATTTGTCAGATGATGATGCTAAACAACGTCTTCTCGATAACGTAATAGGTAAAACGATCACCACACCTAGAGTGATAAAGTTTAAAACTGGCCGACGCCTTCAGGCGTGGAATAAGAATTGTCTAGCGCTTGGGTTGTCGAGTGGTTTTGTAGAGCCTCTGGAGTCCACCAGTATTCATCTGATCATAATGGGCGTCATTCGCTTTTTAAAACTCTTTCCTAATAGTGGAGTCAGCGAACGTATTGCCAAGGAATATAATCGTCAAACACTTGATGAGATTGTTAAAATTAGGGACTTCATTATTCTCCATTATCACGCTACGCATCGTAAGGACAGCCCATTCTGGCAGTATTGCCATGACATGGAAGTGCCCGAAACATTGAAGCACCGTATGCAGTTGTTTGAAGAGTTTGGCCATGCCTTTCAGGAAGACGGAGAGCTTTTCAGAGTCGATTCATGGACGCAAGTTATGCTGGGGCAGGGAATAATACCTAAAAGTTATCACTCCAGTGTAAGAGGTATGCCCGTACACGAACTGCAAAGATTCTTACAAGGCATAGAGATGGCAGTACAGAAGGGGCTGCAAAATATGCCATCTCACGAAGCTTTTTTGCAGCATTATTGTTCTAGCTCCTAGGGCGGAACGATCATTCGGCTTTTCAATTGCTCTCCAAACTGCTCTGAGATAAGAAAAGGCCCACTTTAAAAAAGAGGGCCTTGTTGCTTCAAAGTCACGGTTAAGCGCTACCGTTTACTTTTTCGCTTTAGCAAAGGCATCGGCAAAGGCGTTGCCCATAGCGCTATTTTGAGGTTGGCTATTGCGATTGCCGCCACCCTGATTTGAACGAGGGTTTGCTTTTGCGTTAGCACGCCCAGCCCCTTTACTTTGTGGCTTTCCTGCTGCTGGTTTGCCGCCTGCATTATTGCTTTGACTCGGTGTATCGTCTAAGCGCATGGTGAAGGAGATACGCTTGCGCGGTACGTCTACTTCAAGCACTTTTACTTTGACGATATCGCCTGCTTTAACTACCTCGCGCGGGTCTGAGATAAACTTGTTAGTCAGTGCTGAAATATGCACCAGTCCATCCTGATGTACGCCTACATCAACGAACGCGCCAAAGTTGGCCACGTTGCTAACCACACCCTCTAAAATCATGCCTGGTTTAAGATCGTTGATGGTTTCAACGCCTTCTTTAAACGCGGCAGTTTTAAACTCTGGACGAGGATCGCGGCCTGGTTTATCCAGCTCTTTTAGAATGTCTTTAACCGTTGGCAAACCGAATGCGTCGCTGGTAAAGGTATCTGGCGACAGGCTTTTTAGAAGCTCGGTATTGCCGATGATGTCATTAACAGCAACAGCGGTCGTATCTACAATTTTATCTACCACTGGGTACGCTTCGGGGTGAACCGCAGAGGCATCAAGTGGGTTTGTGCCGTTTACAATGCGAAGGAAGCCTGCCGCTTGCTCAAAGGCTTTAGGCCCTAAACGTTCGACTTTCAATAGCGCTTTACGGTCTGGGAAAGCACCATTGGTGTCTCTGAAATTAACAATGTTATGCGCTAGGGTTTTATTTAAGCCCGATACGTAGCTCAACAGCGCGGGCGAAGCAGTGTTTAAGTCAACGCCAACGGCGTTTACACAGTCTTCAATAACACGGTCTAGCGACTTGCCTAACTGGCTTTGGCTTACGTCATGCTGATATTGGCCTACACCAATAGCTTTAGGTTCAATTTTAACCAGCTCTGCCAGCGGGTCTTGCAAGCGTCGAGCGATAGACACTGCGCCGCGGATTGACACGTCAAGGTCAGGCAATTCTTTTGAAGCAAGCTCAGAGGCTGAATACACCGATGCACCCGCTTCACTGACCATAATTTTTTGTGCAGTAAGCTCGCTGTTGTTCTTGAGCATTTCGCCAACGAGTTTGTCTGTCTCGCGCGAGCCAGTACCGTTGCCAATGCTGATTAAATCTACTTTGTATTGCTTGCACAACGTGGTGAGCGTGCGAATAGATTTATCCCACTGATTTTGTGGCGCATGCGGGAATATGGTGTTGGTTGCGACCACTTTTCCTGTGCTGTCTACGACCGCTACCTTAACGCCGGTTCTCAAACCTGGATCTAATCCCATAGTGGTTTTTGCACCTGCAGGTGCAGCCATCAACAGGTCGTTTAAGTTTTTAGCAAATACCTCAATGGCTTCCTCTTCAGCGCGCTCACGAAGGGCGCTGAATAGCTCAGTTTCCATGTGTAAACCAATTTTGATTTTCCACGTCCACTGTACAACTTGAGCTAAGAAGTCATCTGCACCACGGCCGCGGTGCATAATATCGTAATGGCTGGCAATAATATGTTCGCAATGCGATGGGCCGTTGTCTTCTGACTGCGGGTCGGCATCTAGCTGGATGTGTAGCATGCCTTCGTTGCGGCCTCTAAACATCGCCAACGCGCGGTGAGATGGTACGTTCTTGTACTTTTCACTGTGTTCGAAATAGTCTTTATATTTGGCGGCTTCTTGCTCTTTACCTGATACAACCGTGCTTTTTACATAAGCATTTTCAGTTAAGTACTTGCGCACTTTTGCCAGCAGTGTAGCGTCTTCGGCGAAGCGCTCCATTAAGATATAGCGGGCGCCTTCTAATGCTGCTTTAGTATCAGCAATGCCACTATCTGCGTTAACGTATTCGCTTGCTGCACTTTCAGCATCGGTATCTGGGGCAGAAAATAAGGTATCAGCTAAAGGTTCAAGGCCCGCTTCAATAGCAATCTGGCCTTTAGTGCGTCGACGGGGCTTGTACGGTAAGTACAAATCTTCCAAGGTAGTTTTGCTGTCAGCACTGGTGATACTGCTTTTAAGCTCGTCGGTTAGTTTGCCCTGTTCCTCGATAGATTTAAGGATTACATCGCGGCGCTCTTCAAGCTCTCGCAGGTAGGTTAAGCGCTGCTCCAAGGTACGCAGCTGTGTGTCATCAAGGCCTTGTGTCACTTCTTTTCGGTAGCGCGCGATAAAAGGTACGGTAGACCCTTCATCAAGAAGTTTAACAGCGGCAGTTACTTGCGAAGGTTGAACGCTAAGTTCATCTGCAATTTTATTGATAATCATAAGTCGCTCTAAGATACTAATAATTCGCGTCAGGCAATGGCGAATAAACGGTGTGTGAAAGGCTTATATACACAGCGTCGGTAGTGAAAATAGGAGCGGTGAGTATATCACCGCGGTGTAGGGGAAGTCGTCTGATCATTGTGTTACAAATGGGTGATTAAATAGGGCATATTAGTGCTCACAGTTTGTCTGTTGCGTCGTACCAAATACGGTTTATCCACCACTCTTTCGTGCCCGTCTCGGTTTTTACAACAAACTCATCGTCTTCTTCTTTGCCAAGCAGTGCTCGCGCCATCGGAGAGTCGATAGAAATGTAATCCTTGCGGCCGAAAATTTCGTCGTAGCCCACGAGCCTAAGTTCCATCACCTTGCCCGCTTCGTTTTCAATTTCAACCCAGGCACCAAAGAAGACCTTACCCTCTTGCTGTGAATCGTAGTCCACAACCTTTAGGTTTTCCAAGCACTTGCGAAGGTAGCGTACGCGGCGATCAATTTCCCGTAGCTTCTTCTTATTGTACTGGTAGTCGGCATTCTCGCTTCTGTCACCAAGGCTCGCTGCCCAGGTTACCTTGCGAGTAATTTCAGGTCGTTCTTCACGCCACAAGAAATCCAGTTCTTGTTTAAGCTTTAAGTAGCCCTTTCGAGTGATAAGCGGTGTTTTCACAATGTCCTATAAATAATCCAGCTAATTACCCCTACTTTATGTGGGTAATAAGGCAAAACGCAATCTTTCTGTACGTCAAAAAGTGACAAAAGAGCCAGATTGAATAATTATTGAACATAAACCTTTCGTTTAGTGTCGTAGTATAAATAATAGTCAAACCATTAGGGGAAATGAATGCGTAACAGGATACCAATGTTGAACCGTCGAAGGTCGGGGAACGATCCGTTCCAAACCAGCGGTACTATCATCGGTTTTATGCTGTTTTTAAGTGGCGCGCTGTTATTGTTGTATGCCTTGCTTGATATCGTTGTTCGCTTAAATAGTATGCAAACCGTGATATATCTTATTTTAGGTTGTGCTATGTATAAGGTGGGTCAGTCTCTGTTAAATCATTTTGCTACGTTTAAGGTACACACAGAAAGACGGCGCGCCCCTCAGCGTTAAAACCTTTTGTTTTAAGCACGAAGTTTTAAGGCGAAATTGTTCCAAAAAGGCTTGGAATAGACCGTGAAATTTGGTCGATTTAGACTAAGCTTAGTAGTGTAATTCGAGGCACCAAGCATATTGAATAACCCACTTTACTATTTGGGTACGCGCGTGGTGAAAATCCACTGGCTCGTAGGGAAAAGGTAAGCAAGGATCACGCTGACTCACTAAAACAAAAAAGCCGACGCTATGCGTCGGCTTTCTCTTTTTCTTAAAGCACTAACTTATTCCGTTGGCGCTTCTGCTTCAGGCTTAACCACTTCTAGCAACTCAACGTCAAAGATAAGCGTCGAGTTTGGCGTGATTGCGCCAGTAGAACGTGCACCATAAGCAAGTTCAGATGGGATATGGAAGCGATACTTTGCGCCTTCTTTCATCAATTGAACGCCTTCAGTCCAACCAGAAATAACGCGATTAAGTGGAAATTCTGCTGGTTCGCCACGCTTGTAAGATGAGTCGAACTCTGTGCCATCTAGCAAGGTGCCACGGTAGTGAACTTTAACCATGTCTGTCGCTTCTGGGCTTGCACCCTCGCCTTCTTCAAGTACTTCGTACTGAAGACCAGACTCGGTAGTTACCACACCTTCTTTCTTACCGTTTTCTTCTAGGTATGCTAGGCCAGCTTCAATATTTTTTTCAGCGGCTTGTTCTGCCATTTCTTGCTGCTTAGCGCGAAGTACTTCTTCGCCTTGTTGAGCGATTTGCTGAATCTGCTCTGGCGTAAACTTAAGGGTGTCGTTTAGACCGTCTTTAAAGCCTTGTTGTAGCGCATCTTGGTCTAATGTTAAACCCAGTTGCTCTTGTTGTTCGGCACGGTTGCTAACGAACAAACCCATGCTTGCGCCCATGGCGTAAGCTTGCTTTTGCGTATCTGTCATTTCTTCTGCTGAAACAGAAGTTGTTTTTGCACTATCAGCGCTTGTAGAAGCGGCCTCATCAGATGTATTTGGCTGGCAAGCGAAAAGGCCTAGCGCAGCGATAGTAGATAAGGCAACGAGCGACTTCTGCATAAAAACGTCTCCATAAATTTTTATCATCATGCGTCTATGTCTATACTGCTGCATCCAAGGCAGTGTGCACGATAGTTAAAGATGCGTGATCCATGCTATGTTAAACCTAGCGTTTACAAAGCGAAACCCATTTGATTATGTTTAGGCCTCAAATGTTCCATAGAATAGCGTTACTCATCGTACTTATAGGTAATTCCATGGGATGCTCTGTCCCTGATACTACGCCAATACAGCAGTGGCGTCATGTAGAAGAAGGCGCCTATGCCGCAGATATTTCTACCGACGGCACGTTAGCGGTGGTTTCTGGCGTGAATAATGGGGTAAACGTATGGCGAATTGGACAAAGTGATCCCCTTTATCACTGGAGCCACCAAGGTGAAGGTGACAACCTGGTCATGTCAGTACACATTAGCGCCGACAAAAGCTATGTTGTGACCGCTGACCGAGAGGCGTTTGCCTTATGGAGTCTGGAGACCGGCGAGCCTGAAGGTTTTTGGCGCATTGACGAGTCATCAATTAGAGATGTGGTGGTTACCAATAATGGTAACGGCAT
Source organism: Alteromonas sp. G4i13 (assembly GCF_054960505.1). Taxonomy (NCBI): domain Bacteria; kingdom Pseudomonadati; phylum Pseudomonadota; class Gammaproteobacteria; order Alteromonadales; family Alteromonadaceae; genus Alteromonas; species Alteromonas sp. G4i13. The sequence continues at coordinate 162,098 of NZ_JBHNYX010000006.1, forward strand.
ATTGGTGGCGCGCTCAAATGGCAAAGTTATGTACTTTGAACCTCGTACTTCGCGTCGACTAGAGTTTTTAGGGCATCAGGAAAAGGTTAACTCCATTGATATTTCTCCTAACGGTAAGTTCGCATTGACGGGGGGCAATGATTACATAGCGTATTTATGGAGCACTGACACTGGGCAAATAATTCATACATTCGCCCACCCCACGCGAGTAACAAAAGTAGCGCTTGATGATGAAGGCCGCTTTGCTTTTACTGCGGACAGCCAGAGCAAGTCGCAAGTGTGGAATGTGCAAACCGGGCAGCCTGTGGCATCCCTCAAATATGCAGCGCGTCAGAAAATCTTCACAGACGTTGAGTTTTCCAAAGATGGTCAGTTTTTACTAACAGGCTCTCCCGCGAGAAAAGTATACCTGTGGGATTTGGAAACTGGCGAGCAAGTGCAGTCTATACAGGTTGCATCACGAGAGTCAGTTTCACCACCAACCGCAGTTGTGTATGGCGTCGCCTTCCTCCCCAATGATAATATATTGTCCATAAGCAGTAGTGGCCTTGCCGAAGAATGGCAACGAGAGAGATAGAGAATTTACATGACAGAGAAAAGCGCTGAGCATCTACAACAGCAAATAGATAGCGCCAATAGCTATATTGAAGAGTTACAGATGAAGGTAGCCTTTCAAGAACACACTATCGAGGCACTTAATGAAGCGCTGTCTTCGCAACAAAAGCAGCTTGACGATTTAGCTTTTAAAGTACGCCATGTCGTTGACCGCGTTAAGTCTATCGAGCCGTCTAATATTGCTAAGCAATCAGAAGAAACCCCGCCTCCGCATTACTAAAACAATTGAAGCGCACTAGTAATTGCAACGCGGTATTCATGTGGATCACGTCCATTGGCGATGACACTTATTGCGGGGCGCTCATCGTGGGGAGAGGCCTGAGAAGACATCAAAGGCGCTTCGTTGATGTGCAGTAGTGTTGAAAAAACATCACGCTAGTTCATCTTGTTATGAGTTAGGCGAAGTCTTCATTTAGCCAGGATATACATTTGAATTACACTTGCGCCCCGATACAAAGGCTTCAGCAAAAAGAAGCCTTTTTTACTATTTAAGAGAGTGAGTTATGAGCGATTTTGATATGGATGCGTTTGATAGCATCGATTTTGACTCTGTTGAGCAGTCAGTAGCAGAGAAACAGGCTGAAAAAGACAAGCAAGAGAGTCAAGAGATTGAAGGTATGCGCGACGGCGCCAACGACTGTGGCGATAGCTGTACTATTTAAGCGCACTCAGCGGCGAGGGCTCTTAATTTTCAGAGCCTTCCGGCGCTTCCAACTTATCCAGCTCGAGTCTATCCAACTCTATACTTTTCTCCACATCGCCGTTAAAAGCTTCGATAAATGCATTTTTTAAAATCGCGGTAAATGCCTCCCATGTTTGGGTGTCAGGGCTTGATAAATCGCCTTCAACAGGAATGCGTGTGGCAATTTGGTCTTCGCTTTGGTTTTCAAACAGTTCGGTGACAAACGCGGAAATGGCTTCGATACTGCCTTCAATAAAACCATCGCCGTCACGTTCAATGTCACCCTTCCAAGAAAATACCTCCACATTATGCAATATGGGTTTGATATAGCCTTTTACTTTCCCTTCATTAGACGCCACTTCAGCCGCAAGCGTGAGGGTGCCGGCTTCCAGATCAAACGGTGCGTAGGTATCAAGTAGATTCTTAAAGTTCACTAGCCCAACGTTGTCAGCTTGAATATCAACGTCAAATGTGGGGGCTGTTGTTGCGGGGTTGAGTTTAGCGTTTAAGGATATCGTGCCCTGCTGTGCCGTTTGTCCTTGCGCTTTGGCCGTTGCTACACGTGAGTCTGACAAGTTATCGCTATTCACCAAGTTATTCACTTCAAGCTGAATATCATGAAGCGCAATGTCGATAGCCGGAGAAGTATCGGGGTTGTGGAAAGCGACTTTTCCTTGGTTAATAGTTAGCTTGTCGATGCGTAACGGGAAGAGTTGGTCGGCGATAGATAACCAGTTTTCATCCTTACCAGACTGGCTTCTCTCCTCCGTGTTGCCGTCTACAAAATTAATCTCGGGGGAATTAACAATGACTTTTCCTACCGCTGCACCTTTGAAAAGTTGTGACCATGAAAGCGTAAACTCCACATAGTCAGCTTTAAACAGCGGCCTATCTACTTGCCCGTTCGCCTTATAAAGCAAAACATGTTCTAAACTATATGCGCCACGCCATAGCATTAAATCTACATCGCCCACGCGGCCGTTATACTCTTTTGACTGACTCAGCGTCGTGTTGATGTATGACGCTGCGGCGTAAGGCAAGTAAAGTCTTATGGCAATAAGCGTAAGCAACAAGGCTATAAGGACATAGCAGACACGTTTTTTAGCATGTTTCATATTTCACTCCTTTGCAAAGGAAATACAAAAATTATGCCTGAGCAACCTCTTTCGTTAGGTAACGAGGATACCCAGTGTTGGCGTGGCATGAAGAGACGTTTGCAAAAAGCCTGAGCACAGCGTTGTAAGGTGTTACACAGGCTTTAAGGTAAGATTTACTGAGACGTGGGTAGGAATGTTAGTGCGGTTTAAAGATGCCAATCACATTTTCGTTTGAGCGTGTGGCGGCACTCACCTTTTCATCAGTTTGCGCTTCATTGTATCCACACGCAACGCACTCCAACTTTTCTACGTTATTTTCAAAATATAACGAAATCGTATCTAGCTCTTGGCATTTGGGGCACGTAGCCCCTGCAACAAAGCGGCGTTTTACACGTTTTGACATACATACACCTTTGGAGAATTTCGCGATTATTATACCTTGAAATGGTAAGTGTTGATCAGCTTTTACCTTAAGTTTTTGATATTATACGCGCCCTAGTTTGTTCCATCACAGGTTACTCATGATAAAGCTTTCAAATGTATCGCTACTTCGCGGTCGCAAAATGTTGCTAGAAGAGGCGTCGGCGCAGGTTTTTCCAGGCCACAAAGTAGCGCTGATTGGCAGCAACGGCTGCGGAAAGTCCACGCTTTTTGCACTGCTGAGAAGTGAGTTAAGTGTCGATGCTGGCGACTGCAGCGTACCGAATGACTGGCGAATTGTAAGCGTGGCACAGGAAACGCCAGCAACTGACCGAACTGCGATAGACTATGTGGTGGACGGTGACAAACATTTACGTAATCTACAGGCGCAATTAGAAGCCGCTGAAAAAAGCGGCGACGGTGTAAAGATTGGCCAAATTCACGGGCAGCTCGAACAAGCGGGAGCATACGACGTGGAAGCTCGCGCAGCGACCATTCTGTCGGGTCTTGGGTTTACCAATGTGCAGTTAAGCGCGCCAGTTAGCGATTTTTCAGGTGGCTGGCGTATGCGCCTAAACCTAGCTCAAGCGCTACTTTGTCCTTCAGACTTACTGCTGCTTGATGAACCTACTAACCACTTAGACTTAGACGCCGTTATTTGGCTAGAGAAATGGCTTCAACGCTATGCGGGAACGCTATTGCTGATTTCTCACGATAAAGCTTTTATCGACAACACGGTTGCGCAAATTATCAGTGTTGAACAACAGAAGCTTATCACCTACACCGGTAACTACTCGTCTTACGAAACCCAGCGCGCTGAACGTATTCGCTTGCAAAACATTGAATATGAAAAGCAGCAGCAAAAAGTAGCGCACCTCAATTCGTTTATTACCCGGTTTAAAGCTAAAGCGAGTAAAGCTAAGCAAGCGCAAAGTCGTATTAAGCAGTTGGAGAAAATGGAAACCTTGTTGCCAGCCCATATGGCAAGCCCATTTAGCTTTTCTTTTGCGCCGCCGTCGGCACTGCCAAACCCGCTTGTGCAAATGGAAAAGATACAGCTGGGTTACGACGACCATATTGTGCTGCAACAGGTGAAACTCAATTTAGTACCTGGCAGCAGAATAGGTCTTCTAGGTCGAAACGGGCAGGGTAAGTCTACGCTAATCAAACTATTGGCGGGCGTGCATGCGCCAAAACAAGGTATTTTTAATACGGCTAAAGGCCTTAAGATTGGTTACTTTGCTCAGCATCAGTTAGAAACATTAGATGCTAACGCTACTCCGCTTCTTCATTTGCAGCGCATTGACGAAAAAGCCACCGAGCAGCAACTTCGCGACTATCTGGGCGGATTTGGATTTAATGGCGATGAAGCGTTAGCGCCCGTGGCACCTATGTCGGGCGGTGAAAAGGCGCGCTTAGTATTGGCGTTAATTGTTTATCAGAAGCCTAACTTATTGCTGCTGGATGAGCCTACCAACCACTTAGATTTGGAAATGCGCCATGCGCTAAATATCGCGCTTCAAGGTTTTGAAGGCGCCATGGTACTGGTCTCGCACGACCGCTTCTTACTCTCCTCGGTATGTGAGGATTTCTATTTGGTAGACAGTGGCGAAGTTGAACCATTTAAAGGCGACTTGGACGACTATCGCGACTGGATTTTAAAGCAGCAGGCAGCGGAAAAAGCCAAGGCCAACAGCGACGCCAAAAACGAAGAGCTACAAGAGACTGGCGCGCAGAGTAAGCCGGAACGCAAATTAGATCGTAAAGAAGAAAAACGCCGTGAAGCCGAGTTTAGGCAAAGGGTTGCGCCACTTAAAAAAGCCATTGAAAAACACGAAAAAGCCATGGAAAAATGTGGTGCTGCTTTGGCTGAGGTGGAAGCGTCACTTGCCGATACTTCGCTTTACAGCGAAGACAAAAAGGCGCAGCTTATGGGCCTACTCGACAAGCAAACTCAGCTTAAGCAACAGCTTGAGGAAGAAGAGATGGCATGGCTAGATGCCCAAGAGCAAATTGAGTTAAAACGAGAAGAGTATGACAATGCCAACGCCTAATATCGAAAACCGCGCGTTTTGGGAGTATAGCGTTTCTCGCTATACCAAAGGTGATATGGCTCCCCTTGCGCTTTTACTGCAAGACAACCACAAGGTTAATGTAAACGTTCTCTTGCTGATTTGCTGGTGTTTAGAGAATAATGTCATCATTAATTTGCCACAGCTTAAGGCAGTGATTGCGGCATCAAGTGCGACCGAAGAAAAGTTACAGTATCACCGTGCAAGGCGAAAGGCTGCGAGCCCCGAAAAAGGCGGAGACCAAGCAGAATATGACGCACTCAAAGCACAAGAGCTAGAGCTTGAAAGACAGCAGCAGCACGATATTGTTGCGTCGTTCAATGAGCAGCCAGTCACGCATCTGGGTCAAGGGCAATCTGTATCGTCTAACGTATTTAACGCGTCTATCGCAGCGTTTATAAATGCATACGGACTGCGAGACAACAACGAGGCGCGCCAACTAGTGAGCCTAGTGGTTAACCATCTATCGTAAAAACACAATAAGAAAACAAAATGAGTAAATCAGCGCTATCGCATGGAAAGATAATAAAAAGCAGCTTTAAGGTGCCAGGGTGGGCGAAGAACCGTCATGTGCAAACCATATGGCCGCGTTTTATTCAAAAGCGGTTGCCTTTGTCTTACGACATGGAGCGTCTCACATTACCCGATGACGACTTCGTCGATGTGGCGTGGGGGCCAAAACCGCAGGAAACATCGGGTATCGTGGTGATGTTTCATGGTTTAGAAGGCAGCATTAAGTCGCATTACGCGAACGATATGATGGCTCAATTGTCGGTGAATGGTTGGCAGGTGGTGATGATGCACTATCGCGGCTGTAGCGGCGTGCCAAACTTAAAGGCGCGGGCTTATCACAGTGGAGAAACAGAAGACCCCAGCTTTTTCTTAGAGTGGCTTCACGATAAATTTCCACGAATTCCTAAAGTGGCCATCGGCTTTTCCCTTGGCGGCAACATGCTATTGAAACTGTTGGGCGAAAACCCTGCGCAAAAGTGGCTTAAGGCAGCGATTGCCATTTCTTCACCTCTTAAACTTTCAGAGTGCGCTAAATCAATTAACCAAGGTTTTTCTCGCGTATATCAAAAGTATTTACTTACTAGCATGAAAGATACGCTGCGTAAGAAAATGGAGTACATCGATTATCGCAAGCTTATACAGCTAACAAAAACTGATGTGGAAGAGATCACCAGCTTTACCCAATTCGACGAGAAGATCACAGCGCCGCTTCACGGCTTTGCAGACGCTCAAGACTACTATGAAAAGTGTAGTGCGTATCACTTTTTAAGCGCGATCCACTGTCCTACACTGGTATTGCATAGCATAGATGATCCCTTTATGAATCACTTAATTGTGCCTAAGGAAGAAGAGCTTGCGCGCAACGTTATCGTGGAGCTAAGTGAACGAGGCGGTCACGTTGGGTTCATGCAGGGTTCTATATTAAATCCTAAAGTATGGCTGCACGAACGGGTGAAACGCTTTGTAAGTGAAGCCTTACCTGTAAATACTACGTGTCGTTACGTCAGTCGCTAATGTTGATGTCCTAATAATTTACCCAAACGCTTTTTATCAGGAGTGTGAATGATAATCCCCATTGACGCGCTAGAAGCCGATACGCTTTATAGCCTGGCTGAGTCTTTTGCTCTGCGAGAGGGCACGGACTACGGCGCTGAAGAAGTTGCGCTAGATGTGAAAGTGCAGCAAGTGTTAAACAGACTCAAATCGGGTGAGGCGGTGCTGGTCTATTCAGAGCTTCATGAAAGTGTAGATATCAAAAGAAAAGAAGATATTGAGCCAAGCGAAGCTGAAGAACAATAGACATAAAAAAGCCGGGTCGAGCAACCCGGCTACCTACCTGAGGAGAGGAAGGCTTAAAACGCGTAACGTGCAGTTACCTGCATAATGTCTAAATCATCAATGATTCTGTAGTTTGCACCCACAGCCCATTGTGGCGTGATGTAATAGTTAGCGCCTACTCTAAATGTCGCTTCACCATCGTCTACATCGTAGTAGCCAACTTCACCCGCCAGCTCTACCTGCTCTGTGATCATCGAGCGAAGGCCAGCATTAATGCTGTAACCTGTTTCGTCGTTTACGTCACCGTCAATACGCTCTAAGTTGGCACCAAAATACGCGTCTGTTGTCGCGTTAACAGGTAAACGGTAACCCGCACCTAGTGTCAGCATATCAAAGTCAAAGTTGCCCTCTTCAAAGAAGCTATACTCGCCGTTTAGGTACCAGTTGCTATTCAATAGGTATTTACCGTTAACGGTTAAACCGTCTGGTTCAAAAGACTCATTGTCGTCAAAGTCCATTTTGGTGTAACCACCTTCTACGTAACGCCAGTCAGGCTTGTCGGCCATAGCTGTAAGAGGAAGTGCCGCTGCAGTTAAAGCAGCAATAAGTGTGATTGATTTACGCATGTGATAACTCCTTAGTATGTTCAGTAACCCCCTTACGTTGCTTCCGTCCATTTCAGACGTTCTGCAAAAATTGTTGTAAGGCGGCGCGTTTATAGCGCGCAACAAAGTGTTACTGGGTTGATGGTCAAAGAAACGAAAACCGTCTTCATGCCATCTTTATTATTTCCGTTAAGAAATAGTGTCCGATTTATTTATCTACATGATGAATAGCAAAGCGTTTGCCAACTTCGTACTAAATCACTATTTTGATATGTCTTAATTTATCTATGTTGCTAATATTTATAGATAAAATACGTCTGGCTTTTTAGAGGCTACACATTTGAAATGTTCAAAATCAAAGTTTGATGTATTCCTAGTAAAACGTTGGCACACAAAACTGTCTCTAAAAAACAACAGTTATCCTTTTGTCTAACTCATCGGACATTTTTACAAGCCAGTGTTCTCCAATAATCCACAATGTGTGTGTTTGTAAAGCATTGTAAATTATGAAAAATATAAAAAATAACGGCGGCTATTTCGTGTTGGAACAGCTTTTGCTCAAGTCATTATGAGTTATCCAACGTTCACTCAAGCCATTAGGCAAGGAATTCGGCTTTCGCGATATCCGCGATGTCAGTGAACACAGAAAGGAAGAGAGCGCCTTTCTCGCGTGGCTTCAATCAATACCGTTTTTGTAAAAAACGCTTTTCAGTAGGTAAGGCGTGTAACGAGTTGTTGATGGTCATCTGGATAACCATTGTTTTCATAAGGAGAGGACAAATGGCTAAGCCAGTTTCAATTTTCGGTAAAGATTTACAAACGAATGTGCGTCAGCGCAATAAGCTGTCACACCTTCTTTTAGCGATGAGCAGTGTCATCGCATTATTTGCGTTTCAACAAGCAGGTGCAGTTGAGGTTAACAACGACAATCAGCCTCAAAAAGCATCGCCGGTTCTTCAGTCAATTATTGATGCTGCACGCCAGTCAGCGACAGAGAGCTACGAGCAGGACGATCACGGGTTAAACAGCAAGCTTAAAGAAATTGACTACACCACGTATCGTTCAATTCGCTTCAAGCCCGAGCAGAGTCTTTGGCATGGTGAGAATGACTACGAACTGCAGTTTTTTCACCCGGGTTTTTTATATGAATACCCCGTCACTATCCACACTATTGGTGAAAGCAATAAGCCTGAACGCCTAGCGTTCAACAGTGACATGTTCAACTATGACGGGTCTGCGTCAGGGTTAGCTGGGCTAACGGACGAAAAGTCAGGGTTTGCTGGGTTTCGCGTTCACTACCCTATCAAGAACGAAGAGTACAAAGACGAATTTGCTGTGTTTTTGGGGGCATCGTACTTCCGTCTTGTAGGTAAAAATCAAGTGTACGGTATCTCAGCACGAGGTCTTGCGATTGATACGGCGCTAGCCAAAGGCGAAGAGTTCCCCCACTTCACTGAGTTCTGGGTCATAGAACCGAGTGAGGGTAAGCCTATTACTGTTTATGCGCGTCTTGAAAGCCCTTCTGTAGCGGGCGCGTACAAATTTGTTATACAGCCTGATATTGATACCAGCGTTAAGGTAGAGAGTTGGTTATTTGCCAGAGATGACGTGAGCAAGCTAGGCATTGCACCATTTACCAGTATGTTCTTGTATGGCGAGAACACAGAAAAGCGTCATGACGACTATCGTCCAGAGGTGCATGATAGTGACGGTGTACTCATGGTAACTCACGCTGGTGAAGAAATTTGGCGCCCGCTGACTAACCCTGCACGCCTTCAAGTCACGTCACTTAGCGACGCAAACCCTAAAGGATTCGGCATGCTTCAACGCGACGGCGAATGGGATAATTACCTCGACGCAGAGGCCAATTACCATATACGCCCAGGGCTATGGGTGACGCCAGAAGCTGGTTTTGAGAAAGGCCGATTAGAAGTCGTCGAAATTCCGACTAAATCCGAAATACACGACAATATTGTGGCTTTTTGGACGCCTGAAAAGCCATTCAATTCGGGCGAATCACTGTATTTCGCTTACGAGCTTAAAACCGTAGAACAAAATCCGTTTGTCAGTGAACTGGCCTCAGTAGTACGTACCCGCCAAGGCAAGGCTGTGTTGCCGGGTGACGAGTTTAAAAACGACAGTCTAAATACGACACGACAGTTCAGCGTGGACTTCAGCGCGCCTTCTGCCATTGCTTTTGATAACGAGTCGATGAAGCTGGTGGTACAGGGTACCAACGGCACGATCTCTCAGCAGCGACTTTACCCCGTAGCTGACGGACAAGAGTGGCGAGCCACCTTCTTTGTTAAGCCGAAAGAAAAGCAGACGGTAGATATGCGCGCTTACATTGAGAAAGACGGTAAACGTGTGAGTGAGGTTTGGAATTATGTCTACCAACCAAAATAATCGCGCTTGCGCAGCGGTATCGGACGAGGCTAAAGCCGTGCCTCAGGTTAAAAGTGATGGCACTGCACGTGCTTCACATTTCATCTTAAAAGGAGAGCATATGCGTTTGTTTATCATGGCAATGCTAGTTATTCCAAGCACGGCACTGGCCGGTTGGAGTTTGTACGAAATCTTTTTACCTAACGGCCTTACCAACCTAGAGATTGCACAGCTGGGGTTGGGGCTAACCCTGTTCGCATGGTTGTGTATGGCGTTTTGGACAGGCATTATCGGTTTCTTTTTGCAGCTTTTTAACGTCGACCCGTTGAGCTTGCGCAGAAATCAAACGTCTCCTGATGCTACTGCGCCATTAACGCAAAAGCACGCCGTGGTCATGCCGGTTTATAACGAAGATACCCGCCGTATTATGGTGGGGTTTGAAGCTTGTATTCGCGAATTAATGGAAAGTGACAACAGTTCTAAATTCGACTTTTTCATGCTCAGCGACACCCGCGATATGGAAAAAGCGGATGCAGAGCTACGTGCCTTTTCCCGACTGAAGAAACGTTTAGGTGCCTTCTCTAGCCAAGTATTTTACCGTCGTCGCGAACAGAATCTGCACAGAAAAGTGGGCAACCTTAAAGAGTTTTGTGAACGCTGGGGTGCAAATTACGAGTCAATGATTGTATTAGATGCCGACAGCGTAATGACTGGAGAGCGCATGCAAGACTTGGCGCGTCGTATTGAGCAAAACCCTGATACGGCGTTAGTGCAGACCATTCCAATGCCGGTACGTCAAAACACCTTCTTTGGTCGTTTTGTGCAGTTTGCTGCTCATCTTTACAGCCCAATGTTGGCGACAGGTCTATCGTTTTGGCAAACAGACAGTGCAAACTATTGGGGGCACAATGCCATTATTCGTATTGCACCATTTATGCAGCATTGCGGGCTACCTACCCTTGAAGGGCGCGCGCCTTTTGGTGGTGAAATTTTAAGTCATGACTTTGTTGAGGCTGCGCTACTGCGCCGTGCTGGCTGGCAGGCCTACTTGCTTACCGACACCACGGGCAGCTATGAAGAAGTGCCAAGTAACATTGTTGACTACGCAATTCGCGACCGTCGTTGGGTGCAGGGCAACATACAGCATTTAGGGTTATTGAACGTTAAAGGTCTTAAAATGGCAAACCGCCTGCACTTCTTATTTGGTGCGTTTGCGTACATCTCTTCACTCATACTATTTTGCATGTTGGCGCTAGGTACAGCAGATGCGTTAATTCGCGCCACGTCAGTGCCAGAGTTCTTCGTGTCTGAATACCAGCTGTTCCCTAGTTGGCAGGTAGCGCGCCAAGACATGATGATGGTAACCATGTGGGGTACGGCGGCCTTATTATTCTTGCCTAAACTTCTCGGTATTACTTTAGCTTTAATAAAACGTCGTGGCGAATTTGGTGGCGCGTGGTCTTTGCTTAAAGGGGCAGCAATTGAATTAACTATGGCCGTGCTTATTGCGCCGCTAATGATGTTCTATCACAGTTATTTTGTGATTAGCGTTTTTGTTGGCCACTCTGTTAAATGGGAAGCGCAAGAGCGTGAAGGGCGCAAAGTGCCATGGAAAGTTGCAATTAAACACACGCAAATTATGAGCTGTTTAGCGGTAGCGTGGGGCGTAACTACTTTCTACTTCACCCCGTCGCTATTTATGTGGTTGTTACCTGTATTGGTAGGCATGGTGTTAGCGGCGCCGGTTATCCGCTTAACAAGCAGCGATAAACTAGGCATAGCCATGCGTAAGTGGGGCGTGTTTGTCATTGACCAGGAAGTGAATGAGTGTAAAGCACTTAAGCGTTTACGCGTTGCAATGGGGTATTTCGCTATATCACAGCACAAGGCAGAAGTACCTGCGCTTCCTGATAACGTGTGGCAGAGCATGCCAGAGCAAGTACTAAGTCAAAAGCCATTGCCTATGCGCCACAGGCTTCCTAACAGCGCATAATGGACTCAAAGTAGATATCAAAACAAAAAAACCGCACATGTGTGCGG